>JAAXHV010000178.1 GCA_012270695.1 Gammaproteobacteria bacterium
CTGTCCATCGGAAAAACCGATTTAAACGCAGCGTGCAATCCGGCGTCTGCCCGATCTTCGGGCGCGCGACTGGATTGCAGAAACTGCTCGTAGGAACTTCTCTGGGTCGCCAGCAGGTAAGGCACGTCCAGGATGCTTTGCCTTTTACCAAAATCTTTACGCAGGCGTTTCTTTTCAGTATAGGAGTAGGTCATTACGTGTCCTCTTCATAGAGAAAGGAAGGAAAGTAGACAGATTCAGAGCAGCCCCTAGCCCGGGCTGCGCAAGGAAAGGGGACAGATGTACATCTGTCCCCGTCGTTGTTTCCCGCGCGCCGGGGAATGACAGGTGCCGCCGAAAAATACACCCGAGCTGAACTATTTAAGTTCAACCGTTGCGCCGGCCTCTTCCAGTTTCGTTTTCACCTCTTCAGCCTCCTCCCTGGCTATTCCTTCCCTGATAGTGGCGGGCACGCCTTCTACCAGTTCTTTCGCCTCTTTCAGGCCCATGCCGGTAATTGCACGGACTACCTTGATCACCGGAACCTTGCTACTGCCGAAACTGCTCATCACTACATCGAATTCGGTTTGTTCTTCAACTTCTTCGGCCGCGGCAACCGGACCGGCAGCAGCCACGGCCGCGACCGGCGCAGCAGCGGAAACACCCCATTGTTCTTCCAGTTCCGAGATCAGGCCAACCAGTTCCATGACCGGCATAGTGCTTAAGGCCGCTTTTATTTCATCTTTTGAGACAGACATTTTCTTTACCTCTTCGATACGATTTAATGAACTTTGCAATTACGTGGTTTGTTGTTTGCGGCGAGCGTCCAGCAAGCGCAGGAGTTTCGCCTCCGGTTCCGACAGCACACGCAGGAATTTGCCGAGCGGGGCCTGTAACAGGCCCAGCAGCATGGAACGCGCCTGGTCCAGGGAAGGCAGATTCGCCACGCGTTCAATTTCAGATGAATCCAGCAGGCGGCCATCCAGGGCGATAAGCCGGACAACCAGCTTTTTATTTTCTTTTGCGAAGTTGCGTATGACCTTCGCGGCGGAGCCCGGCTCTTCATTGGAAAAGGCAAGGAGCAGCGGGCCTCTGAGCGTACTGCACATACAATCGAATTGCGTTCCTGCAAGGGCGCGGCGCGCCAGGGTGTTGCGAACCACTTTGAGATAGATGCCCGCGTCCCGGGCCGAACGCCGCAACGCCGTCATCTCGGCAACGTTCAACCCGCTATACTCCGCGGCGACCGCCGCCGGCGCCGCGGCAGCCACTGCGGCTACCTCGGCTACAACTGCCTGCTTCTGTTCCAGGGTAATACTCACGAACCTGCCTCCCGTTTTTATAACACCGTCTGGTCGACCACAATACCCGGCCCCATGGTGGTCGAAAGACTGATTTTCTTCAGGTAAACACCCTTGGAAGCACTCGGTTTTGCCTTTTTCAGGTCCGCCAGCAGCGTATCCAGATTTTCCTTCAGGTGCTCGGCGGCAAACGACGTCTTGCCTATTCCGCAGTGGATGATCCCGTTCTTGTCCGTCCGGTAACGAACCTGTCCCGCTTTAGCGTTGCGCACCGCCTGGCCGACGTCCCTGGTCACTGTGCCTACCTTGGGATTGGGCATTAACCCCCTGGGGCCAAGCAGTTTACCCAGCTTGCCTGCCACCGGCATGGCATCCGGCGCGGCTATAACGACATTGAAATCCATCAGTCCGCCCTGAATCTGTTCAGCCAGGTCCTGCATACCGACGTATTCCGCACCGGCAGCCTGGGCTTCGTCGGCCTTTTCGCCCTGGGCGAATACGGCCACCTTGACGACCTTGCCGGTTCCCTGGGGCAGAACGGTCGACCCCCTGACGATCTGGTCGGATTTTCTCGGGTCAACACCGAGATTGATTGCCACCTCGACGGTTTCGTCAAATTTTGCCGTGGCGTTCTCCTTGAGCAGGGTAAGCGCCTCCAGTACGGGATAAGGTTGCCTGGTATCGATGTTGCTTCTGGCCTCACGCGCGCGTTTGGATAATCCTGACATGTTATACAACCTCCGTCTCAATACCCATGCTCTTTGCCGTGCCGGCAATCGTGCGTACGGCGGCATCCAGGTCCACTGCGGTCAAATCAGGTTCCTTGGACCTGGCAATCTCCTCCAATTGCGCCCGCGTCACCCTGCCGACCTTGTCGGTATTCGGGGTGCCACTGCCACTCTCGACACCGGCGGCCTTTTTCAACAGGTAGGAAGCCGGGGGCGTCTTCGTTTCAAACGAGAACGACTTATCCGCGTAGACGGTGATGATTGCCGGTACCGGCAAACCTTCCTCCATACCCTGGGTCTGTGCATTGAAGGCCTTGCAGAACTCCATGATATTCAAACCATGCTGGCCCAGCGCCGGACCGACCGGAGGGCTCGGGTTGGCCTGTCTGGCGGGCACCTGCAACTTGATATAGGTGCTGATTTTCTTTGAACTGGTTTTCTTTGCCACGATTTACTCCTGCAACACGCCGCAACGTGATATCTACTCTTTCTCCACCTGGGTGAACTCGAGCTCCACCGGCGTGGAACGCCCGAAAATCAATACGGAAACCCGCAATCGGCTCTTTTCATAATTCACTTCTTCCACCACACCGTTAAAATCCGTAAACGGCCCGTCGGTTACCCGCACAACCTCTCCGGGCTCGAACAGGATCTTCGGCCTGGGTTTATCCACGCCGTCCTCGACCCGCTGCAGGATGGAATTTGCTTCGGCAGTGGAAATCGGCACCGGTTTATCCGTGGTCCCGCCGATAAAGCCCAAAACCCGGGGCGCTTGCTTCACCAGGTGCCAGGTCGCATCGTTCATTTCCATTTGCACCAGCACATAGCCCGGGAAAAACTTGCGGTCGCTTTTGCGTTTCTTGCCGTCGCGCATCTCCACGACTTCTTCGGTAGGCACCAGGATCTCGCCAAACTGATCCTTCAGTTCACTCCGCTCAATACGCTCCAGCAACGACCGCATGACGTTCTGCTCATGACCGGAATAGGCCTGCACCACATACCATTTAAGCGACATCAGCCTGGTCCTCCAATCACCTGCCTGATCGCCCAGCCCAGAACGGCATCCAGCCCCCACAAAATCAGGGCAGCCAGGATAACCACGGCTATTACGAGAAGCGTTGTCTGTATTGTCTCCTGGCGCGTCGGCCAAACCACCTTGCGCACTTCAAGCTGGGCATCCTGCAAAAAACTCCACAGGTTTCTGCCCGGTTCCGTCTGCAACCCTATCCAGGCGGCAACACCCACAGCCGCCAGTAATCCGGCTACCCGTAGCGGCGTTGATTGATCCTCAAAGATATAAAACCCGACAATTGCAGCGACGACGACAAGCGCTGCAACGACCAGTTTTACCAGGTCAAACTTTACGTTCACTGTCTCTGAACTCATCATCCAAACTACCTTATATTCGGGATCATATATCCCTGACCCCAAATATCCCGTACTGTTGGCAGGCCAGGAGGGAATCGAACCCCCAACCTGCGGTTTTGGAGACCGCCGCTCTGCCAATTGAGCTACTGGCCTATGTTAATCTGTGTAAGTGCTATTGCGACGTAGCGGACGTCCGTACGACGTGCGAACCTGTCCGCCGCCACAGAGGGACAGGTCCGAATTGCTCGTTAATCAAGGAACAGGCTTGCGCCGGCATGAGTGTGTCGCTGTTCAAGCGTCGTTTAACCGGGGACTGCTATTCGATAATGTTACTGACGACGCCGGCGCCTACGGTACGGCCGCCTTCACGTATTGCGAAGCGTAACCCTTCTTCCATCGCAATAGGCGATATCAACTCCACCAGCATCCTGATGTTATCGCCCGGCATCACCATCTCCGAACCCTCCGGCAATTCCACCGCTCCGGTTACATCCGTGGTTCGAAAATAAAATTGCGGACGATAATTATTGAAAAACGGCGTATGGCGCCCTCCCTCGTCCTTGCTTAACACATACACCTCACACTCGAACTTGGTATGCGGAGTGATGCTGCCGGGCACGCAGACTACCTGGCCGCGCTCCACCTCAGTACGTTTCGTTCCACGCAACAACACGCCTACGTTATCGCCGGCCCGACCTTCGTCCAGCAACTTGCGAAACATTTCAACGCCGGTGCAGGTTGTCTTCGCCGTCTCCCGTATCCCGACAATCTCCACCTCGTCTCCCACCTGCACAATGCCGCGCTCCACCCGGCCGGTGACGACCGTCCCACGGCCGCTGATGGAAAAGACGTCTTCTATGGGCAGCAAGAACGGCTGGTCCACGGGACGTTCAGGCACCGGTATATATTCGTCCATCGCCTGCATCAAACGGTCTACTGAACCCACGCCCAGCTCGCCGTCGTCACCTTCCAGCGCCTGCAACGCGCTTCCCGTCACTACCGGCGTGTCATCACCGGGAAATTCGTAGGTGTCCAGCAGTTCCCGCACCTCCATCTCGACCAGTTCCAGCAACTCTTCATCATCCACCTGGTCGGCCTTGTTCAAATACACCACAATCTTCGGTACACCCACCTGCCGCGCCAGCAGGATGTGTTCGCG
>JAAXHV010000179.1 GCA_012270695.1 Gammaproteobacteria bacterium
GCTTCTACCAGTGCCGGATCGTTGGCACTGGATTTATGACAATAATAACCCCGCATATCGATTGTTTTGTCCGGCCCGTCCGGCAGGGCAATACCGATTTCGAAAATATTCGGCATGACGACAAGATACAGGTTGGGGTACAGCGTCAGAAAATAGCCGGACTTGGGTGACGGCTTGTCTGTCCGGCCTATCGGCGGGCAGGGGAGCTCCGGATAGGTATCCGTCAATTCAGCGTGATTATAGGAAAACCCTATCAGGGTGCCATCATGGACGGGTTGGAATGTTCTGTTTCCGTCCCCATCCACGCGCGGCACATCTGAGGATTCGTTGTACATTCTGTGGGTGAATGACTCGTGTAATACATTCAAACAGGCATTTTCGCAGTAGGTTTTCCAGTTGGTATCAATGCTGTCTTCGCTGAGAAACGGCCTCCCCTCCTGGTCCCGCGCTATCTCCAGCTTTTCCAGGTCATATTCCTCAAGCAGGTTGATTACAGGTCGGATGTAGTCGTTAAACGGCTCAGCGTTGTCTGACAGGTTAATGAATAATATGCCTTGCCAGACTACTGATTTGACCTCTATGAGATCACCTTCGCCTGGCGCCAGTGCGTCCGTCGTACAATCTTCGTAGCCATTCCAGTAAGGCATGGCAACCAGCTTGCCGTCCAGGCTGTATTCCCAGCCGTGGTAGGGCACAACCAGCTTTTCCAGCGCTGTTTTTGATTCCGTAACGACCGGACAACCATCGTAAGGACAGATGTTATGGAAAGTCCGGAGTGTATTATCCGTACCGCGTACGGCAATAAACGGCATGCCGCAGACCTCAAATTTCATCACATCACCGGGGTTATCTGTATCGTACGTGAAAACAGCCGCTACCCAGTGTCGCGAATAAATTCGCTCTACTTCCAGGTTATAGACATCCCGGCAGATGAATGCCTGCCTCGGTAATGTCCTTGCCTTCTCTATCGGCCGGCGAATCGCAGCCTGTTCTTCCGGGGAAATTAAATGATGAATATTGCCTGACATATAAATACCTGGTTAGGTAGTCTCAACCATTATCCAGCATTTCCTTTACCAGCGGAACGACGCGTTCCTGAAATCGCCGCATGTTGTTTAACATGTAGTCAACAAATTCCGCGCCCGTAAAGCCTCCCGGTTTATAGCCGCCTGCGCCGCCTGAAAGCTCCACGATCGCCTGGTCAAAGCCGAGGTCAAACACCCGTCTTTTCAATGTTCTTGCAACTTCCTCGTCATTGCCGGTAATAAAACATTCATAGATTTCGAAATTATTACGCATGTATTCGGCTGTGCGGTTGCCTTGCCTGGCGCAATCATCAATAAAAGCGTCAAAATCGAATTCGCCGTCTACCAGTTTTACGCCCACGTTACGCGCCAGTTTTACCGTGGAGAAATCACGTCCGGCTTCTTCAAAACGCATTTCAGCAATGGCCAACAGCTCGCGCACATGGTCATCGTCCGCATTATATACGTTGATGTGATCCGCGAATTCCGCGGCGATCCTGGGCATCAGTTTTTTGCCGAATATCAATCCTATCCAGATGGGTGGATGCGGCTTCTGCACCGGTTTTGGTTCATTGACCGCATTCTTCAATTGATAGTATTGTCCATCGAACGTGACATGTTTCTCGGTCCACATCCGCCGAATGATATCCAGTTCCTCCCGGAGTATGGCAATACGCTCAGACGGTTTCTCAGGATAAGGTTGACCCCAGGGCAGATGCTGCTGGGGTTCATCACCGGGACCCATGGCCAGTTGTAACCGGCCATTACTTATCTGGTCGACGATACTGCTCGATTTGGCCAGTACCGATGGATGACGTCTGGAGAAGGGTGATACAAGGGGGCCGAATTTCACCTTTTTTGTTACCTCGGCAATCACTGGCAGGACTGACCACGTGTCCAGGACCGGCGCTTCCTGCGTATACGGTTCCGGCCCCACGATATTATCCATCATCCACAGGTAGTCGTAACCAAGTTCTTCGGCCGCGATCCATAATTCTTTTGATTCTCGATAGTTACCACCGAGGCCGTTTAAATACACCCCGAAATCAGCCATATATCGCCCCCTTTGAATATCAAATACCCGAGGAACCCCTGATTAAGTCAGAGCTTCCCTGAACAGATCTCATGAAACAGGCTCCATCCTGTCTTTCCCCAACAACTGACGGACAAGGTAATGCCCAAACTCCCAGTTGGTCCGCTCCCAGGGATGAAGCAGACCACTGTTACCGGCATTGGACGCCAGGCCTCTCTGAACCAACTCAATCGTTGTTTTATCTTCGGCCATAAATGTTTTCGCCATATCTTTGTGAAAGTCGATAAGATCTTGCGTCAGATCTGACCCTTCGTCCGTATGCAAGGCAATTTGGAGGGTATACTTCAGGCTCTGCGGACCAGTCGGCCGTATTGACAACCAGATAACGGATGCGGGGTCCAGGGAAAAGACAGAGCATGGGTATATACAAATCAAATGAACTGACTCACGCAGGTGATATGGAAGTCGTAGCAATATACTTTCACCATACTCAGTTGTATTCAAATGCATCGTGTGATGGTTAAAGCCTTTTCCACCCTCCAATACTTTTGTAGAAATCGTCGGTGCACCTTGCTCGAGTGTTTCGGCGTGGACTGCAAAAACGTGATAACTTTCGCAGAAGTTCTCAACGAGGACTTTCCAATTACAGGCAACCTCTACCTCACTTCGATCAACAACAACATAGTCAGCAATGTTATAAGGCGACATCCTCTCCGCGAGCACCTCAAGCTGGGGTGATAAGGGATCAACATCCGGATTAACGCTGACAAATATAAGGCCTTGCCAGATTTCAACCGGGTATTCCGGAAGGTAAATTCCTGCTACTTTGTCCTTATCCATGTGTGGCGCTGACCTGAGACAACCGCTTAGGTCGTATGTCCAGGCATGATAAGGACAGGAAAACATGCTTTTGTTCCCGGCTCCCACAGCGAGAAGCGTACCGCGATGCCGGCAGACGTTGGAATAGGCGCGTACGTTGTTGTCATTGTCCCTGACAATCAGCAGTGGCTTATCAACCAGGTCAAAAGTAAAATAATCACCTGCGGCACTAATCTCGGATATATGGCCGGCACATACCCATTGCCTGTAAAAAAGGTTGAGGACTTCCTGTTTGAGCAGCTCTTTTGAAGTATAGAGCGAAGCAGGAAGAGGACGTAATACCCGGCTTGACTCTTTTGACCAGGCGTCAAGATCTGCTAGAACCGGGTTCATGCCTGGCCTCCCGCTCACCGCGGCTCCGGGTACGAAAGGCGTTGTAACCTGGCGCTGAACACCAGGCCGCCGGCAGCGCAGGTGAACGCCAGGATTATTATGAACCGGCCCAGTTCACCATAACCGGAGGCAATAATGATATTGCCGGCCAGAAACGGCGCCATTGCCGCACCCATCAGGTTGATGCCTGTTGCCCTGGCCGCCCAGCGCCCTTCGCCGTCAAGCATTGCACAGCCACCGATAAGATAGGGAAAACCCAGAAAAAAAGCGAAGGAGAAGCCCAGGATACTCAGCTCGTATATCCATGTCTGGCCGGTGTTATACACCAGGTAACCCGCTATGCCCATGAGGATGCTGCCTGTCACCAGCGGTATGTCCCGCCTGATTCGCTTCCCGGCTGCGGCAGACACTGCGGCGCCACACAAACCCGCGACCTGGGCCGCTGCGAGAAGCAAACCGATGCGCGAAGCGGTTAACCCCAGGTTGACTCCACTTCGCTCGCTGAAGGACCAGATTGAACCCTCTGCGACGCAATAGATAAACAGGAGACCAACGCCGAATGCTCCGAGCCGGAAAATGCTACGGCTATCGAATTGTTCCTTTGATAGCGGGTGAGCCTCTGTGTCAGTTGCCGCTCCCGGCAGCATCAGTAGCGGATAAAAAGCCAACAGCAGGACAATCAGGTAAACACCTGTCACGCCGTCAAACATGAACCGCTGCTTCATGAAGCCGATAGCCGCTATCACCATTACCATGAGCACGGTATTTAACCCTACTACGGCACCGGCAACCCGGTCAGGGTCAGATGCCCGGCTGATAACCGCGCTGCAAGCGGCCAGACACATACCCGAACCAATACCGCAACAGATTCGAAGCACTGAAAGATAGCCCAGGGCATCCTGTGAAAGGCTGAGCAGGTTGCCTGTTGCAGCCAGGCACACGCCGGCGACACCGAGCCTTCGGAGTGGCAGTTTGTCAAGCCAGCCTGAAAACAGCACGCAACTCACGGCTACGGCGCCGATTTCGAGACTGCAGACCAGGCCTGCCTGGCTCTCGTCCGCTCCCAGTCCGTCCATCAGTGCGCCGATATAGAGCGGCGAACTGAAAATGGTCAGGTTACCGATGAGAAAGCCGGCCAGGGCTTCCAGCGAATATCGCAGGTCAGGGCTACCGGTCGCCATTCACTATGCCGTTTTGTTCAAAGATGTTGATTAATGGTCCCAGTTCATCCCTGTAGTGTTTCCATTTTCCCACGGATGATTGGTAAATCGGCTGCCTGACCTGTACTGCACTGGCTGTGGTGGCCGGAGCAGGGTTATTGTAAAATGCGATGCATTGCGACTCCCACTCCAGGTTGCAATATTCCAGTAATTTCCTCACTTCCGCTTCCGTATTCTCGACAATATCCTCATAGGCCACACAATACAGCGTATCACCCAGCACGTCCCGCCAGTGGTCCACAAGGCGCCGATAGGCGAGGTAGTACCTGCCAAGCTCCTTCAAATCATACGAAAACGGAT
Organism: Gammaproteobacteria bacterium; assembly: GCA_012270695.1. Lineage (GTDB taxonomy): Bacteria > Pseudomonadota > Gammaproteobacteria > Eutrophobiales > Eutrophobiaceae > JAAXHV01. Next base: position 4,791 of record JAAXHV010000179.1, read on the forward strand.
AAATGCCGATGAACATGGTTTTGTAGATTGCAAAGCATGCATCGAGAGGGTCGCGCTCCAGGACTACGATTTTTGCGTTTGGCAATGCAGCATGAATAATCCCGCAATACAGGTAGTTCAGGGGTAATTTATCGATGAAACGTGGCGTATGGCCTGTCTTTGGTCTCGTACTTTCAATATAGTTCTTTCCCAGTTCAGCGGCATCTGTTTCAACCGATCTGTCGATCATTTCCGTCATTTTCATTTTTGCGGATCCTGATTTTTCCTGTATGGACTTGACCAGGACCGAACTGAAGTTATTCAGTTCTCCTGCTGAATATACCTCGCCGTGATTCCCGATGATCCTGTCTACCAGCGAGGTGCCGGTTCTGGGCAGTCCCAGGACAAAAATCGGCTCAGCGGATGCGTAGCCGGGACCGATATTTGCCAAGGTGTCTATTGTGTATATCTCGATGATGCGATCGATCGCCTCGATATCATCGGATACGTCATAGCGGGTATGGCGCCGTTGCAGGTCACAGGCGGATTTGATAAACCTGAATTGCTCGGCATAACTCCCGATATCCTCGCATTCCTTGGCAATGGCAAACCGCAATGAAACCTCACCGCGCCAGTTAGTTACGCCGGATAGCAGTAAATCCTTCATTTGCGCGATATGGTTGTTTCCCTCGGACCAGGTTTTCAGGTCGGCGCGGGCGTAATAGGCCTGGTAGTTATGGGGGTCCGATTTGATGACCTGGTTGAAATTTGCTTCGGCCCCATCCATATTGCCGGTCATGCGTTGTATCAGGGCCAGGTTTGTCCGATAGAATGTATTGTCCGGTTCCTTATCCACCGCGCGCCGGCTGTATGTCAGCGCTTTTTCCGTTTCATCACAGAGGGAATACAGGGTGCCGATAACATCATTCAACGCTGCCTGTTCCGGGTCAAACGAGGCCGCCTTTTCAATTTGCGCTATGGAGTGCGAGTTTTTGCCGGCGCTGATATAGACCCTGGCCAGCAGCAGGTAGGACCGGATGTTTGCCGGGGCAAGTTCAATGACTTTCTCTGCATTTTCTATCGCATTGGCGTAATTGCGCTGTGCCAGGTTTATCTTACTGAATAACGACCAGACCCGCGGGTCACGCCTGTAGTTCCTGAGTGTGTGATTTGCAATATTTACGGCTTCCTGCAGTCTTCCTTTAGACAGCAGGGTTTCAGCCTGGTCAAGCAAGTCTTTCAAATCATTTCTGACCGTCTGTGAGGGATCGTGATAGAACTCAGGGGGAAGGAAATCCGGCTTCATGATTAAATACTGATTTAGTAGTATTATGTTTACATTATACCGTATGCGTGACTGTATATCATATAAACGACTTAAATAGTGAATAATATTGATACGATTGAAAGCCCGGGGATGAGGCTGCAGGCGCTACCCATTGCGGAGCAGTGGTACAGCACCACCACATTGAGTGA
>JAAXHV010000180.1 GCA_012270695.1 Gammaproteobacteria bacterium
AAATCCGCCCAGGTTCCCCTGCATGTCTGGCTGCCTGATTCCATGGAAGGCCCGACACCTATTTCCGCGTTAATTCACGCGGCAACGATGGTGACGGCAGGCATTTTCATGGTGGCGCGCATGTCGCCCCTGTACGAGCTGTCCGAGGTTGCGCTCAGCCTGATTTTACTGGTCGGCGCGCTGACGGCGTTTTTCATGGGGTTGTTGGGACTGGTTCAAAATGACATCAAACGGATTGTTGCCTACTCGACCCTGTCCCAGTTGGGGTATATGACCGTGGCGCTTGGCGCCTCTGCCTACTCGATCGCTATCTTTCACCTGGTAACCCACGCTTTTTTCAAGGCCTTGTTGTTCCTGGCCGCAGGTTCCGTGATTATTGCGCTCCACCATGAGCAGGATATACGCAAAATGGGAGGGCTGTATCGTTATATGCCGGTAACCTGGTTTACCGCGCTGGTCGGGTCGCTGGCGCTAGTCGGCTTCCCGTTTACTTCCGGGTTTTTCTCAAAGGACGCCATAATCGAGGCAGTGCATTATTCGCAACTCCCGGGAGCGGGTATCGCCTATTCAGCCGTGCTCATCGGCGTTTTTATAACGGCGTTGTATACTTTCCGGTTATTTTTTCTGACGTTCCACGGTGAGGAGCGGATAGACCGGCATACCTGGGAGAATATAGGAGAGCCGCCGGGAGTCGTTACCGTACCGCTGTTCATCCTGGCAATCCCGTCCCTGGTCATCGGCGCATTTCTGCTGGGTCCCATGGTGTTGGGCGATTACTACAAGGATGCTATCCACGTATCCGCGCAACATGCCGCCGGTCTGCATGAACTGGCTTCCCATTATTCCGGCGCCTTCGATTTTGCAATGAATTCGTACAAGCACGCGCCGGTCTGGCTGGCCCTGGCGGGGATCTTTGTTGCCTGGTTGTTTTATATCAGGCAGCCGGGCTGGCCGGGTAAGCTCGCCGACCTGTTCGCCATGGTTTACCGTTTGTTTGTCAGGAAATATTACTTTGATGAAATTTACCAGGCCGTTTTTGCCGGCGGCGCCCGCAACGCCGGCAGCGCACTCTGGCTATGGGGTGACGAACGCATAATAGACGGCTTCCTGATTAATGGAACAGCCCGCATGGTGCGCCGCTGCTCGGCTTTAATCAGGAAGCTGCAAACCGGTTACCTGTACCACTATGCGTTTGCCATGATCATCGGATTGTTGCTGCTGCTGGCAGTTTTTGTCCATCAATTGACGTAATACCCGGGCTGGTCCGTATGGTTCAAACCCTGCCGCTACTGAGCTTATTGGTCTGGGCGCCCATACTGGGTGGCGTGGTTGTCTTGTGCGCGGGGGACCGGCTGTGGGAGTCGGTTAAATTAATATCACTGATCGTGTCTTTATTCACGCTGGCGTTGTCGGTCCTGCTGTACATACACTTCGACACCTCCACCGTGCTGATGCAGTTTGTCGAATACTCCGAGTGGATTGCCACGTTCAACATCAATTATCACCTGGGGGTGGACGGCATCTCCGTGCCCCTGATCCTGCTGACGACGTTTACCACCGTCCTGGTGGTTATCGCCGGCTGGGAGGTCATAAACGCCAGGCTGTCCCAATACATGGCGTCTTTTCTTATCCTGGAAGGGTTGATGATCGGGGTGTTTGTGTCCCTGGATGCAATTCTGTTTTATTTTTTCTGGGAAGCCATGTTGGTCCCCATGTTTTTGATCATCGGCGTATGGGGTGGTCCAAGGCGCGTCTATGCCACGATCAAGTTTTTTCTGTATACCTTCCTGGGCTCGGTATTCATGCTGGTAGCATTGCTCTACCTGTATTCGAAAGTGGGGAGTTTCTATATCCTCGATCTTTATAAACTGCCGTTGTCGCTTGCCGCGCAGAAATGGATATTTATTGCTTTCCTCCTCGCCTTTGCAGTCAAAATTCCCATGTGGCCGGTGCATACCTGGTTGCCGGACGCACACGTTGAGGCGCCCACCGGCGGTTCCGTAATTCTGGCGGCGATCATGTTGAAAATGGGGGGGTACGGCTTTATCCGTTTCAGCCTGCCCATCACACCGGATGCCGGCGCGGCCATGGCGAACTTCATGATCGTGCTGTCGCTGGTTGCCATCGTCTATATCGGCTTTGTCGCCCTGGTCCAGAAGGACCTGAAGAAACTGATTGCCTATTCATCGGTTTCCCACATGGGGTTTGTTACGCTGGGATTTTTTATCGTGTTTTCCCTTATCAACCGGTCCGCGACGGACACGGAGACGGTAATGGCGTTGGCGGGTGGTATGATGCAGATGATATCTCACGGACTTATCTCAGCCGCCCTGTTCCTCTGCGTCGGTGTCATGTATGACCGGGTGCACAGCCGGCAGATTGCCGATTACGGCGGTGTGGCAAATACCATGCCGGTGTTTGCCTCCTTTATGATGTTGTTTGCCATGGCCAATGCCGGGTTGCCCGGCACTTCCGGTTTTGTCGGCGAATTCCTGGTTATCATGAGCAGTTTTCATGCCAATGCCTGGATTGCCGTTGTGGCTGCGAGCGTACTGATCCTGGGCGCTGCCTACACATTATGGATGTATAAACGCGTAATTTTCGGTGACGTGGCCAATGATCACGTGGCCGGGTTGCAGGATGTTTCCCCGCGTGAGACGCTGTTCCTGGCCTTGCTTGCCGCCGCCGTGCTGTTCCTCGGCCTGTGGCCGGCGCCGTTCTTCGAACTCATGGAAACCACGCTCAATCACCTGGCGCAACATATCTCACAGTCCAAGCTCATATAATAATGTCAATCACTGCTGAAATGATGTTTGTTATCCCGGAACTTGCGCTGTTGGCGCTCGCCTGCCTAGTCCTGCTGTGTGACGTGTTTTCAACGAATCCTAACAGGCTGCTGACCTACTGGCTGGCTCAGCTGTCCCTGGCAGCCGTGATAGTTCTTGTGATTTACTTTTATCCGGATGAGCGTATTGCGGTATTCGACCATCACTTCATCCTCGACCCGTTAAGCGCGGTGCTCAAAGTGACGGTCTGCGCCGCATCCGCCGTCGTATTCCTTTATTCATACCATTACTTCAACGCCCGCGGGCTGTTGCAGGGCGAGTATTTCGTGATTGGATTATTTGCCGTGCTGGGGATGCTGGTCATGATCTCGGCATACAGCATGTTGGCCGTGTACTTGGGTCTGGAACTCATGTCACTGTCCTTATACGCCATGGTAGCCATGAACAGGGATTCCGGGACGGCATCCGAGGCGGCCATGAAGTATTTTGTCCTGGGGGCGCTGGCGTCCGGGTTGCTGTTATACGGCATTTCGATTTTATATGGGGTCTCGGCTACGCTGGTGTTGCCGGAACTCGCCGGTTATATCAGCTCCCAGACAGATAACCGGATATGGTTCATCTTTGGATTGGTCTTCGTTGTTGTCGGGATCGCTTTCAAACTGGGCGCCGTCCCTTTCCATACCTGGCTGCCGGACGTGTACGAAGGCTCGCCGACGGCAGTTACCCTGTTTCTGGCCACGGCGCCGAAAGTAGCCGCTTTTGCAATGGCGATACGCTTGCTGATCGACGGTTTGCAGCCGTTGCACGCCGATTGGCAGGGGATGCTGATCATCTTGTCGCTGCTGTCCATGGCGGCGGGCAATATCATTGCCATCTCCCAGACAAACATAAAACGCATGCTGGCGTATTCCGCCATCGCCCACGCCGGGTTTTTAATCTTGGGTATTTTGCCGGGCCTGCAGGCCGATGCGGATACGACTTATGCGGCGGCGTTGTTTTACGTTATTGCCTACGTCATTATGAGTATGGGCGCATTCGGTTTTATCATCTTGTCAGGCCGCGCGGACCATGAAGCCGATCAACTGGACGATTTCAAGGGTTTTGCCGAGTCCAATCCCTGGTTCGCCTTTATCATGCTGTTGTTCATGTTTTCCCTGGCCGGCGTTCCCCCGTTCCTGGGGTTCTGGGCCAAATGGTTCGTTATCAAGGAAGTGATCGCAATCGGTCATATCTGGCTGGCGCTGCTGGCAGTTATCTTTTCTGTGGTAGGCGCCTATTATTATTTGCGTGTAGTCAAGCTGATGTATTTCGATCAACCGGAAACCACCGCGCTGGTCGGGGCCGGCAGGCAGGTGAGATTGATGATCAGTTTTAACGGCCTGGCAGTGCTGGTGCTGGGTTTTATCCCCGGGGAGCTCATACGCATCTGTACGACGGTATTGGGATTATAGCCTGGCTATTTGTTGCCCCATAGCGACCCATTCAGTGGTCACAGACCAGTCAATTTTATGCGGTTCCGTCAGAACAATGACCGTTGAGCCCATATTGAACCGGCCAATTTCATCTCCCTGCCTGAAAACAATACCGGGATCATAATGCCATTTTTGGTATTCACGTCTGGCAGCGGGGGTAATTTGCCCATGCCACACCGTTTCTATGGAGCCTACGAATATCGCACCTATGAAAATAACGGAAAACATACCGATTTCCGCTCGGAACGTGGTAATAACGCGCTCATTTCGGGCAAATAATCTGTCGATGCGATGCGTGTTTGCGGGGTTGACGGCAAACAGTCGGCCCGGGATGTATGCCATGGATTGCAATTCACCGTCTGCAGGGATATGTATTCTATGATAATCCCGGGGCGAGAGATACAGGGTGATAAAGTTGCCGTTTCGATAATATCCGCTGTGTTCCCTGTCGCCGTTGAGCAGTTCTTCAAGTGAGTAATTCTTACCTTTAGCCTGGAAAATCCGGCTGTCCTCAATCTTTCCCAGTGCGTTGATAGTCGCATCAACGGGAGAGACAAGTCCGTGGCCGACCGGTTCTATGGGCCGGACCCCGGGTTTCAAACCCCGGGTAAAAAAATCGTTGAAGGTCTCAAATTCGTGAGCTGAGGATTTTTCTGCCAGGCTCATATCGATTTTGTATTTATTGATGAATAATCGAATCAGGGTATTTTTCCAGGGACGCCACGCACATCGGGTTGCCTTGTACACCAGCCTGGAGAGCAGGTGATGCGGTACGATGTATTGCAGGAGGACGTTGGTCAGCTTCCACATATCCGCGCCTGCCTTGAGAAATGCGGGTTAGCCATCAATGAATTGACGGATCCGGTTAAACCTGTCAGTGATGCTGCGGTTATCGTGAGGAGTGGAAAATATCGCCACAAGCCGGCCTTGGGGATCAACCAGGAATAATGATGCGCCGTGGTCCACAAGGTAGTTTTCTTCGCTCTCCGTTTTATCCAGAAAATAGGGGAGGCCGATCTGGCCCGTCAGGTTTGCAATCTGTTCAACCGAACCTCCAAGGCCGATAAATTCCGGATTGAAAGAGGTGAGGTATTGCTGCAGACGCGCCGGGGTATCCCGTTCAGGGTCAACCGAAACGAATACGGTTTGTACGGCCCGCGCCCGGTCGAGTTGCTTATGCACCTTGTCCAGCACTGCCAGCGTGACCGGGCATATATCGGGGCAGTGGGTGAAGCCGAAGAACAGGAACGACCATTTTCCGCGCAGCTCATTCAAGCTAAACGGGTTGTTGTCATGGTCAACGGCAGTAAAAGGAGCCAGGGGCTTCGGTTCAGGCCAAAGCAGTCCCGGGATAGCGGGTTGCGTCTCCTGCCGTTGGTACATTGCGGCAAGCATGCCGAGAACGGTTGCCAGCGCAACCAGGCTCAATACCATGAGTCCCATATTAAGTGATTGTGTAGCCCGCATTTCTCACTAGGTCGCTATCTGCCACTGGATATTTATTTGTTGTCAATGAGTTAATATACATTCTTCACTATGCCGCCTTTACACACTGCGCTTGATGCGCCCTC
>JAAXHV010000181.1 GCA_012270695.1 Gammaproteobacteria bacterium
GGCAGTCGCCATCAACAATACCTGCCCGCATCGCTATTCGCCCTTGCACCTGGGCACTTTGATGGGAGACGTGGTGGAATGCGCCTACCACGGCCTGCGTTATGACAGTAGCGGGCGTTGCGTACATAATCCTCACGGGGACGGTAAAATCCCGGCAAAGATGTGCACCAAAGCCTATCCGCTGGAGGAAATCCACAACATGTTATGGATCTGGATGGGCGACCCGGCGTTGGCGGACCCCGCCACTATTCCTGATTTCAGTTGCCATACCGACTCCAATTATCCCTCCGTCCAGGGCGTGATCGAAATGCACGGCAACTACGAACTGATTACCGATAACCTGATGGACCTGTCCCACGTCGAGTTCCTGCATAAAGGCATCCTCGGAAGCGAGGCCATCAAACGCGGCCAGCATGAACTGCTGCAGGACGGCACCACCGTATGGTCGAATCGCTGGTGCCCGGACGGATTGGCGCCGCCGGCCTGGGATCACATGTTTAACGATTACGGCAAACCCGTGGATCACTGGTTGTATATGCGCTGGGACGCCCCCAGCCACATGTTGCTGGACGTGGGCATTACCCCCAGAGGAAGACCACGCGATGAGGGGATCTGGATGTACGGAACGGACATCCTTACACCGAAAAATGAAACCTCCACTTATTACTACTGGGGCGTTTCCCGGGACCATGACAAGGACAGCGCAGAAATGGATAAAATCTGGACCAGGGCCATAGAAACAGCGTTCGGCACCCAGGACAAACCCATGATCGAGGCTCAGCAGGGCATGTTGGAAGCCTTGGGCGCCGTGGACCTGGATGAGGTTGACCCTGTTTTACTTCCCATGGACAGCGCCACGGTGCGTTGCCGGCGTGTGCTGGATCAACTGCTCCGGGAAGACGGAGCCAGGATACCCGACCCCCGTAATCCGGCCCTGGTAGACCTGGTCAGGAAAGCTAATGCCACAGAATACAACGGTAGAATAGTCCCGGTTGTGTAGGGGGGAAGTAACGTCTACTCATGGAATGCGGGTTTTATTTCAGTCTGCGGAGTCCAGTCCGGACCGTATAATCTTCTGAATATTTCCGGCCGGTCCACTGAGCCCTTGGCGCCGCCGCCCTGCCATAGATCATATTTTTCATCGGCATATTTATCAAAGAAAGCGGTAAGTCGGTTATCCAGGTCGGCGATGATCTCCTGGTAGGCCGGGTCAGCATAAACATCCCGGTTTTGTTCGGGGTCTTTTTTTACATCGTACAATGCCGGCTTACCCGTAGAGCGCAGCCGTTTCCAGTAGGTGTAATTCTCCGTTCGTATGACCCTGGTCTCTTCCTGTTCGTAGAATACCGCGTCTCTCCACCGGCCGGTCTCGCCGGTTAATGCAAACCTGAAGCTTTTGCCGGGACTGTTGTCGAACCTCACGTCGCCCATTCCGACGTAATCCAGGATGGTCACCGGAATATCATACTGACCAATCAACAGGTCAGTGGTCTGACCCGCTTTGATGTTGTCCGGGTGTTTGATAATCAACGGGATGTTCATGGCCGTTTCATACATGCTCGCGGGCGCTGTCACGATAGTATGTTGCCAAAGACCGTGTTGTCCGTAAAAATTGCCCTGGTCAGAGGAAAAAATGACCAGGGTATTTTTTTCCAGTCCCTGCTCTCTTAATGCGGCAAGCACCCTGCCCACACCGTCATCCACCAGGGTATTCTGGGAAGCGACGTTGGCCATGGTGGCCGGATCATTGTGCATGGCCAGTCCTTCGCGCAGTTTGTTCCGCAAAAAAGGGCTGGTGTTTCCGCCAAGCAACTGCTCCACCAGGTTTTCGTTATAGGCTGTTCGTGGAAAGGATTTAAATTCCTTACCCACGTAGTCCTGGTAGAAACGGTTTCTGGCAGGCCCATAGTTCGTGGGCGGATTGGTATAGGGGCCATCGTAATTCAGTTGCAGGTAAAAAGGCTTCTCACCGGTGTATTCGCGCAAATAATCTACTGCCTTATCCGTAAAAAAATCAACGATGTGCCGGTCTTTTACCCGGTACGTCCCGTCGTTATCGATGATAGTGTTGTCCCAAAAATCGACCGTGTGGCCATAGGGAAACGTGATCCAGTACTGGTAACCGATAGATGCTTTCCAGGGCTGGCCTAAATGCCACTTCCCGATCATGGCGGTCTGATAACCACGATTTTTTAACGTAAGGGGTAAGGTGCGGAATTCCGCCACGGCAGACCAGTCTTCCGGCCACTGGTCCAGCAGTTCATCATCCAGCCAACTGTGTATGCCATGCTGGGACGGCATGAGTCCGGTCATCAGGGTGGCCCGCGTGGGCGAGCACATGCCGTTGACGGCGTAAGCCCGGGTAAACAGGATACCTTCCCGGGCAAGGTTGTCGATATGGGGAGTCCTGATATCGGGGTTGCCGTAGGCGCCCAGTAACGAGGCGGCCTGGTTATCGGTCAGTATGAATAAGATGTTCGGCCTTTGTTCAGCTGCGCCGGCGGCATTAACCCATACGGCTAAGGCAAGGAGAAAAAGCAGAAACAAGCCATTGATAATAAAGGGTACTCTAGCCCGCATTTCTCAGGTCGCCAGTCGCTATTGGATTCATATTTGCTGTCAATGAGTTATGCTAACCTGTCCAGTATATCATTGCGCCCCTCCCTGGGCGCAACCCTTCGGGCGGCTTGCGCCGTGCAAATCGTCTATCCTGACGATTTGTCATCGCAGCACCTGGTGAGAAATCCCGGCTGGCGCTATATCCGGTTTAATGTAAGGTCAGTGAAACCGGGTCGGCGCCCGGCGTCTCAAAATAGTCCAGGAACTGCTGCAGTTCGGTCATGTTTCCCGTTAACTTTATATCACCATTAACCACTGCTGCCTCTATGGTTGTGCCGCCTGATAATATCTCGTTGAACACGGATTTTGTCATTGTCAGGACCATATCCATGTTGTTTTCAGGATTGACGTCAAACTGGCAGATGCCGCGCCGGATCGTTAATCCGTAGCTTTCATCCAGGTCGTGGAATTCAAAACCCAGTGAACTGTTGACGGATAATGTCTGCTCGGCTTTGAGCCTGCTGGTCCAGGCATCGAGACTCACGTCCACGGGCATTTCTGCGAGAATGTCAGGCGGCATGAAGATGTTTGCCATGTTTTTTGCGCTCTTCAGCGTATCGAGCCTGCCTTCAAGCTCCATTGCCGAGGTGAGATACCAGTTGCGCCAGTTGATATTCATGCTGGCATAACCGAGCTGGCGGAAAGCCGCGGCTTTGATGGTTCTTGCTTCCATATTATCGTCATCAACCCGTATCAGGTAGCTTGCAAGCTCCGCAGCCCACTGGTAGTCGCGCTCTTGATAGGCGGCCAGGGCTGCCTCAGTGACTCTTTTGCCGCCTCCCATCAGGTCGACAAGTCGGCCTGCCTTCAGCTTCGCGGGCAGCGGGTCCAGCGCGACGGGGTCGCCTTCGTACCAACCCAGGTAACCTGCATATATTTGCCGGACCGCCTGTTTAACCGTGCCGTAATACTGCCTTAAATACGGCGCGTAGTCAGACAAGTGGGGCGGCAGTTTTACCTTTTGCGCCAGCTCGTCCGGGGTGAACCCCTTATTCATATAACGGATGGTTTGATCATGGACGTACTGTATGCCGTCACGAGTCATACGCAACACTTCATCGACTTTGGCATCTCCCGCAACGGGGCGGCCGTGGGTCGGCACCAGGTAGGCCGCCTTCAGTTTGCGTAAGCGGTCGATACTCCTCACCCAAACCATGGGTTGGCGGAATTTTGTCCCCCTGAGCGTATATACGTTCGGGAAAGTCGGACCCTGGATGACCTCAGTATCGATCAATACCCTGGAATCAGGCAAATACACGGCCAACTCATCGGGCGCCTCGCTGGGGACATGGATGATTTCCAGGTCAACACCGGCTATGGTCACTTTTAAAACATCCTCTACCAACCTGGTCGGGGCAATGAACGAACCTGGTTTGCCGCCTGTGGGCAATGGCCCGATGCCGCCGTTCATATATTCAACATCCTCGCCTTCCAGGAAAAAGCCGAAGGTATATCCGGTGCGCACGCCGAGAATGGGGCCGAGAACGGCACTCTCATCAACCAGGTGTTGCATGAGTGAGGCATGGGCATAAATCTGTGTCTCGCCCGCTCTTACCTGTTCAGCGGATACCAGCCCCTTGATGCCGTCGATATGATCATGATGGAAATGGCTGTATATCACTGCAACAATGGGTTTGTCCGTAATTTTGCGGAACTCCGCGAGCACCTCCCTGCTGGTTTTCGGGCTCAGACCGGCATCGACCATAATAAGCCCGTTATCGCCGACGATCATGACGATATTCGACACATTCCAGCCGACCGCGCTGTACACGCGTTCCGTGACCTTATAGACCTTTTTCGCAAAGTGTTCCGTGTGCGCTTTCAGTTCAGGGTGTATCGTCGGTTCAACAGGCCCGATTGAAGCGGCAAAACCCTGCAAACTGATGAGATTTGCCATGAGGAAGGCGGAAAATGATTTAATCATAAGAATCGTTTGTCTCGTTCTTGTTCAAAATTCTTCGTTATCCGGGGTCATTATGCAGGCTGTTC
>JAAXHV010000182.1:0-584 GCA_012270695.1 Gammaproteobacteria bacterium
AATTCGAAAAAATGGCCGGATGGCGTCTGGAAACGCGCCCGCTGGCCACAATTATTGAGTTCGCCTTCTGCAATCCATTCTATATCAAGGCCGTAATCCTCCAGCTTTTCGACGAGATTATCCATATCGGCCCGGGAGTAAGTCTTATAACCGGTATAATCGATTCCCGGCGCATCGGCTTCCCTGAGCACGATGGAAAAACAATCCAACTCATCCCATGCCTTGAGATAAATCCTGCCCTGGGCATCCTCATCAGTTTTCATCAAACCCAGTCGCTCCGTGTAGTAAGTCACTGATTCATCCATATCCATCACACGGATTGCAGCATGACCGGGGCGCATCACACCTGTAAATGACATCGTCTTCTCCTCCTCAATTTATGTCTGTACCTGGGGTCATATACTCTGATCCCAACCTGTTGTTTGATCTGAAACTGTACCAGTTAAAAAACATTTTTGCCATTTCCCCAGAACTTTCAGGTGTAAATCACCCTCCGGGAACAGCTTGCACGCCAGACAGATGCCTTGCTCTTCATCCCTGACAGGCACCTGTTCGCGGCTCATTTTGCCGGTCCGATAATGGCC
>JAAXHV010000182.1:710-2978 GCA_012270695.1 Gammaproteobacteria bacterium
TCCATGGCCTTGAGGACATTACGTTCAGACGTACAGGTAAATTCCTCACCCGTATCTTCTATGACAATTATAAATTTTTTTACCACAGAGAGCACAGAGAACACAGAGATATTATAGAATCAAGCGCTTGATGCCGTTTTTCAGCAGTTTTTCGTTAAAGTTTATTAGTAACCCGATTTTTTTATCGCTAAGTCTTAAATACGTCAGTAGCTGTGCTTCGTGTACAGGCAATAATCTGGCAACGCTCTTCAGTTCCAAAATAATTTTATCTTCAACCAGAATATCGATTCTGTACCCACAATCAATCTCTACTTCTTTATAAACGACAGGACATCTTACTTCCAATTGATACTGTATCCCGGACTTTGATAATTCGTATGCAAAACATTCTTTATAGGTGTTTTCCAACAAACCAGGGCCCAATTCTCTATGGACCTGAACAGCCAGACCAATTAACTTTCTTGTCAACTCACTGTATAAATATTCCATTATTCACCCTTAAAATCTCTGCGTTCTCTGTGCGCTCTGTGGTGAAAGTGGACCACAGGGCGTACAGAGGTTATTTTTTCAAAACTTTTTGAACAGTGCGCTGCGTCTTGCCGGTTTCTCGCTGTCAGCAGCCGTGAAAAAGTTTTCCATGAAGATGTGCTCTTCGAACAACCGCCCGCGCATCAGGCTGGTTATGCAACTGTCAATCATCGGCGGAGGGCCGCACAGGTAAGCCTTATGGCCTGCAAAGCGCTTGTCAAAATGTTGTTCGGCCAGTTCATGTACAAAACAGCATGGCCCATCCCAGTCATCCGCAGTGGCAGGCTCGGACAAGGCTGCCACGTAGTGAAAATTATCATGCCGCCGGGCAAGTTCGCTGAACAGGTCGTAATAATACAGTTCGGCCCGGTTGCGGGCGCCATACACAAGCGTGATAGTGCGCTCATCGCCGCTTTCCAACAGGTCGATGATCATGGATTTCGGACTGGATAAACCGGAGCCACCGGCCAGAAAAATTACCGGTTCGTGCGCGGATTTACGCACAAAAAAGCGGCCCAGCGGCGCAGTGAAGCGCAACTCATCTCCTGGTTTGAGTCGTTCGTGCAGATAGGTAGTCGCCTCGCCGCCGGCAACGTGGCGGACGTTCAATTCAATGATGTTTTTCTCCGAAGGAGGATTGGCAAGCGAAAAAGCTCTGGGTATTTCTACACCCGGGACGTTCAGGTTGAGGTATTGTCCGGCCTGAAATTCAATGCCGGAACCCGGTACCTCCAGCCAGATACCTTTGACGGTAGGGGTCAGGTCTTCAATCCGCGCAACCACACCGGCATAATCTCCAACAGGTAAATTCTGTGCGTCTTGTTCTTCCTCTATATCCGCCTCTATGACGATATCCGACGACAGGGTCGCACAACAGGCCAGGGTCTTGCCTTCGTCCCGTTCAATATCCATCAAGGCGAAGGCCGAAGCCTCATTATGTTCGATCTCGCCTTCCAGCACCTCAACTTTGCAAGTCCCGCATACTCCGTGGTTACAGGCATACGGCAACCAGATACCGGAACGCAATGCCGCATCCAGCAGCTTCTGATCCTCTTCGACCTCTATCGTCTCACCAAGAGGTTCAATGGTTGCCTGGAAAGACACGCTCCTATCCCGATGGCGAACCCGGGTTAATTACCAACTCCGTGCATACCCTTGAGGCCGGGGGTGGTTACCCGGATGAATGAATTATGCGCTATACCGTTTTCGTTAAAGGATTTATCCAGGTCAGGCTGCCAGGGCTGGTTCTCCAGTTGCCAGACGCCTTTGTCCCAGTCGACCTTTTCAAGATCCGGGTGTTGGAAATAATCAGGCGCAAATACCTGCTCCAGGAAATCCCTGAATTTCATGTCCGGCGGCAACCGGTATGTATTGGGCGCACAGTAAATCAGGTGGTGGTCCCAGACCACGTACACGTTGATATCCCCGCCGTAATTCTCCCGCCGGTTGGCACAGGGAAAATCATACGAATCACCGATAAACTTCACCGGCATGCTGGATTACCTCCGCTGTGTCGCTCTGAACATGTCAATATTAACTGGAAAGGGTACTAAGTCTGTTTCATCAGGCTGATGCGCCTGCGGTTTTATTTGCCTGCGCTTTCCATCCCTCCCACATCAGGTGATCTTCCGACCCGTAATATTCGCCGGTTTCCTCATCCTTGATGTGCAGCCACTCTTTATAGGCTTCCAGGGTAGCGCCGCCACAATTCCCCTGGTAAATCTGCTGTGGCGGAATATA
>JAAXHV010000183.1 GCA_012270695.1 Gammaproteobacteria bacterium
CTGGTCGTGGATTGTTCGCAGAGCGTAGAGGCGCAGACGGTAGCCAACTGTTTTGCAGCCATAGATAACGGGCTGGAAGTTATCCCGGTATTAAATAAGATCGACTTGCCGGCAGCTGATCCTGACAAGGTGATGCTGGATATTGAGGAATTGATTGGAATTGACGCAAGGCATGCTCTTAAGGTCAGCGCCAAAACCGGAGCGGGTCTGGAGGAACTTCTTGGCGCCATTATCGACCGCGTTCCAGCGCCTGAAGGCAATATTGACGCGCCGCTGACAGCCCTGATTATCGATTCCTGGTTTGATAACTACCTTGGCGTAGTTTCCCTGGTACGGGTAAAGGAAGGCAGGTTGAATGTCGGGGACAAGATCAGAATATTTTCAACCGGGCAGGATTATACGGTGGATGAGATCGGTTCATTTACCCCGAAAAGAACGCCGGGTACCTGCCTGGCTACGGGGGAAGTTGGCTATGTTGTTGCCGGGATCAAAGAAATTCTCGGTGCGCCGGTAGGCGATACCATCAGTTCAAGCAAACAGCCGGTGGACCGTCCGGTACCCGGCTTTC
This sequence comes from Gammaproteobacteria bacterium, assembly GCA_012270695.1. Taxonomy (GTDB): domain Bacteria; phylum Pseudomonadota; class Gammaproteobacteria; order Eutrophobiales; family Eutrophobiaceae; genus JAAXHV01. The sequence continues at coordinate 569 of JAAXHV010000183.1, forward strand.
AGCCCGCCAAACCGCGTGTTTTTGCCGGCATGTTTCCCATCGATTCCAACGATTTCGAGGGTTTTCGGGAGGCGTTGTCAAAGCTGAAGTTAAATGACGCGGCGCTGTATTTTGAACCTGAAACCTCCCAGGCCCTGGGATTTGGATTTCGTTGCGGATTTTTAGGCCTGCTGCACATGGAAATTGTCCAGGAGCGCCTGGAGCGAGAGTACGGTATGGATTTGATCATTACCGCGCCCACCGTGGTGTATGAAGTTGAAACCACTTCCGGCTCAAGGTTGTATATCGATAACCCTGCCGACCTCCCGGGCACGGATAAACTGGTTGCGATTCGGGAACCCATCGTCCGAGCTGATATACTGACGCCGCAGGAATACCTGGGCAACGTTATCTCCCTGTGTATCGAGAAAAGAGGCGAACAAAAGAAATTGCACTATGCCGGGCGGCAGGTATCCATAGCGTTTGACCTTCCATTGAGTGAAATTGTGCTTGATTTTTTTGACAGGTTGAAATCGGTCAGCAAAGGCTATGCGTCTTTTGATTACCGTTTTGAACGCTACAGTGAGGCGCCCCTGGTAAAGCTGGACGTGCTGATTAACGGCGCCCGCGTGGATGCCCTGTCGAGTATTGTCCACAGGGATCTTGCGCAGCGACGCGGACGCGAATTGGCAATAAAGATGAAACAACTCGTGCCGCGCCAGATGTATGAAGTAGCAATACAGGCGGCTATCGGCTCGAAAATCATCGCCAGGGAATCTGTGAAGGCATTGCGCAAAAACGTTACCGCGAAGTGTTACGGAGGTGATGTAACGCGTAAGAGAAAACTACTTGAGAAACAAAAAGCAGGGAAAAAAAGAATGAAACAACTGGGTTCTGTTGAAATCCCGCAATCGGCATTTATGGCAATCCTGCATGTGGGAGGCGAGCAATGACTTTTGATTTCGCCGCCTTGCTGGTGTTGCTTACCTTTCTCAGTGGGATCATCTGGGGAGTGGATGCCTGGTTTTTTGCCGGGGACCGAAAAATTTCTGCTGCCGGCGGCGAACGCTCCGAACCGTTAATTGTAGATTACTCCCGTTCGCTGTTTCCTGTTTTCCTGATCGTATTGATCCTGCGCTCATTTATCGTCGAGCCGTTCCGCATTCCGTCCGCTTCCATGATGCCGACACTGTTAAGAGGGGATTTTATCCTGGTAAACAAGTACGAATACGGCGTCCGCCTGCCGGTACTGAATACCAAGGTCTTCGGTGACGGGAAACCCCAGCGAGGCGATGTCGTCGTCTTTCGCTACCCTGAAAATCCCGCTGTCCCATTTATCAAGCGGGTTGTGGGAGTGCCCGGAGATCACCTCCAATATAAAGACAAGAGCCTGACAATAAACGGCGTGGCAGTCGATCTCAAACTCAAAGGCATCTACCACAGCGATGGTGTGGGTAAGAGAGAGAACGGTTCGTATCGATTAGAAGAACAACTGGGCGAACTGGACCATGATATTCTGATTAATCCGTTACAACCCTCGCAAACAGCGATCGACCGAAAAATTCCGGAAGGACATTATTTTGTCCTGGGTGATAACCGTGACAACAGCAGGGACAGCCGATACTGGGGCCTGGTTCCCGATGAAAATCTCGTAGGCAGGGCATTTTATATCTGGATGAACTGGAGCAATGAGGGTATTTTTGATTTTCGCAGTTGGGAAGTGGATTGGGAGCGGATCGGGTCTGCGATCAATTAGTCCACAGATGACACAGATTGCCACAAATAGAGATTTAACTCTGCACATCAAAAACGTCCTGGGTCATAATTTCAGTGATGCTGATTTATTGACCAGGGCATTGACTCACCGGAGTTTCAGCAGGGCTCACAATGAAAGACTGGAATTTCTGGGGGATGCGCTGCTTGGCATGTTTATTGCCGACGAACTGTTTGTAAAATTCCCGGAAGCTGCGGAAAGTGACCTGACGCGATTGCGCTCTTCCCTGGTAAAAAAGGAAACACTTGCACAACTGGCAAAGCAACTGGACCTGGGAAATCACATCAGGTTCGGCATTGGTGAATACAAGAGCGGAGGCAGCCGCAAAGAATCACTCCTGGCAAACGCCGTGGAGGCATTAATCGGTGCGATCTATCTGGATTCAGACCTGGATAACTGCCGTCGTTGCATCCGCAGGCTGTATGCTTCCACACTTGACGAATTGACCGCTGAGAACATACCGAAAGACCCCAAATCCGAATTGCAGGAATACTTGCAGGCCAACAAAAAATCATTGCCTGCATATCATGTGGTTGCAGAAGAGGGCGAAGCGCACGATAAACTGTTTACTATAGAGTGTTATATCGAGGGTCTCACCGAACCCGTCGTCGCAAAAGGCAGGAGTAAGAGAGGCGCGGAGCAAACGGCAGCCAGGACCGCGTTGGAGATGATAGCTCTGGATGCCGGGCGATAACACAGTGTAAAAACCTATAACAGGTTTTACCGGGCCCTGACAGACT
>JAAXHV010000184.1 GCA_012270695.1 Gammaproteobacteria bacterium
TGCGCCGGCAGTAGTTACGCCATTATCAGCGCCCGCAAGACGATTATGGAAGAAATACAGTCCGTAGCGCACCTGACGTCGAATATGCTTACCGCATCCATCTCCACCATACAGAGTTCAGACGACCCGGACTTGTATGATCAGTTGTTAACCGAACTGCGCAAGCTGGAAACAACCCGCCACCTGCAAATCCTTATCTCGCTTGATCTGGGCCTGGGTTCTGCCCAGCCGCTGCAGCCGTCCCTGGCCGTTGATGCGGATGCGCCGGGATGGTTTGTCAACCTGGTCAAACCTCCCATCATGGAATTCAAACGGGTGATTACCAGCATCGGAGCGTCCGGCACGGAGATTATCATTCGCGCCGACCCATCGGCAGAGATTGCCGAAACCTGGCTGGAGACGCGTAATTTTCTGCTGTTGCTGGTGTTGTTCACCGCACTGGCTAACCTGTTGATTTATATCATCCTGGGCAGAGACCTGGCTCCTATTGAAGCGATCCTCTCGGGACTGGAGCGGATTGAAAAAGGTGATTACCGGCTCCGGCTGCCGAAATTCACTTCCATGGAATTTTCCCGGATTTCCGAGCGGTTTAACCACCTGGCAGCCGTATTGTTGCAAAACCGGGAAGAAAACAGGCGTTTGACCCGGCAGTCGCTGGAAATCCAGGAAGAAGAGAGAAGACGTCTTGCGCAGGAATTACATGATGAACTGGGCCAGTCACTAAGCGCCATCAAAGCGATTGCCACATCCATGGAACAGAGCGGCGCCGAAACCGCTCAAACCGTGGTTGAAAGCGCCGGCATCATCAAAACCATTGCGGATGACATGTATGGGGTGGCGCGCGGCATGATACACCAGCTGCGGCCTGCGGTACTGGATGAACTGGGTCTGGTGCCGGCTGTACAACAACTGGTGGACGAGTGGAATTCAGCCCACGCCGATACGTTTTGCCACCTGGACATCAAGGGAGATTACTCCACCCCGGCCGATGTCGTGAAAATTAATATTTATCGCACCATCCAGGAAAGCCTGACTAACGTCGCCCGCCACGCCGGGGCAAAAAACGTGTACATATCCCTGGCGTATTCCCGGCACAACGGCGACAAACTGGTGCTGGAAATCAGTGACGACGGCTGCGGATTTGACCAGAATAAGACCCGCAAAGGCATGGGTTTATCGGGGATACAGGAAAGAGTGGACAGCATGGGGGGTGAATTTCATCTCGCAACGGGCCTGCATGAAGGCGTAAATATCACTATAATCCTGCCTGTGGAGCCCACTGAAACAACTGAAGCCCAGGTTGGCAACCCGGCTGATGAGATTAATATTCGGTGAGTGATTTGCGGACTTGATTGGATATGCATAGCGAACACAATAAAATCAGGATCCTCCTGGTTGATGACCATGCCGTAGTACGCGCCGGCTACCAGATGTTGCTGAAACAGTCGGACAAGACGGAAATCATCGCCGAGGCTGCCAGCGGTGAGCAGGCCAGCAAACTGTTTACCGACCTGAATCCGGACGTAGTGGTCATGGACCTGTCACTACCGGGTATCAGCGGCCTTGAGGCAATCCGGCGCATCATCCGCAAAGACGCGAACGCCAGGATACTGGTGTTCAGCATGCATGAAGACACCGTATTCGTAGACCAGGCCCTGCGTGCCGGCGCCCGCGGCTACCTGACCAAGAACAGCGCTCCAAAAACCCTGATCAAGGCGATTGAAGAAATTGCCCAGGGCAGGATTTATATCGATGAGCGGGTGGCGCAACACCTGGCATTCCAGAAGGCGCGTGATGAGATAGGCCCGTTCTCCAGCCTGTCCACCAGGGAATTCGAAATATTCTGCCTGCTGGCGGAGGGCCTGAACACCAATGAGATAGCCTCCCGACTCTCTATCGGCTATAAAACGGTGGCCAACTACAGCTCACAGATAAAAAACAAGCTGCAAGTCAACACCACCGCAGAACTAGCGCGGTTGGCAATCCGTCATAACATCCTGCAAGCCTGACACGCCGGGACTCGGGCAAGAGGTTCCCTTATTATACGGAGACGGAATTCCATTCCGTCCCCATTTTGCCATTCCTCCGGTAATAACCTCCCTATAATTTGCTCTTTACCAGCTCGTAGACCTCCTCGGTCGCCGCGCCTGCGCCGGATAGTATGGCCTCCAGTTGCTGGCGTCTGTCATCCACGAATTCTTCGTCCCTGATCCCGCCTATGTTGATATAAACGTTCAAAGCCGCGCTGCGGAGTGCGGCATGGGCGGCCAGCACAGCAACACCGGCATCGCTGATCACGTTGATATTGCCTTTTTCCGCCAGCGGACGGCATAGCTCAATCACGTCCGCACAGAGTCTTGCGCAGGCAAGCGGTACATCCGTGGCCTCTTTCAGGGCCGCCTGGATAGCCTGTGACCGCTGCGCCTTTTCCGCCTCGGTCTCCCTGGCCATGCCGTAGGCCGCCATTACCTTGTCGAACACCTCGACGTCCGCCTGGATCATACCGGTCAATTCGGCGCGCATTGTCTCGGATTGCTCCAGGAAACCCTGCATTTCCGCCTCGACGTGTTCATATTTCTTTTTCCCTGCGGTGAGATTGGCCACCATACTGATCAACGCCGCGCCCATTGCGCCCATGACCGCGGCCGCGCTGCCGCCCCCGGGGGTGGATGCCTTTGAGGCGAGTTGATCGAGAAATATCTGTAATTGTTGTTCCTTGAACATGAATGTGCCTCTTTCCGGTTTTTTATGTATTTTAATGACTGGTTATAGTAAGCTGCGCCGCAAAGTATATATGAGGAGACAACATGAAAAAACTTCTGTTCCAACTGGATACCGACCCCCATGCCGCCGTATTCGATACGGTGGTGGGCTTTGACGGCGGGGCTGACCACGTCATCGGACACGGCGGTTGCACGCCTGACAATGTACGCGCATTGGTAGACGGCGCCATATTTACCCGCAGTCCCAAGGACAAGAAAAACACCGCCTTGTTCATCGGTGGTAGTGATATGGTCGCCGGTGAAAAACTGCTGGATGCAGTGCAGAAGGTCTTCTTTGCCGATTTTCGCGTATCAGTCATGCTCGACAGTAACGGCAGCAACACGACGGCTGCGGCCGCCGTCGCCAAACTCATGAGCAGCGGCGGCGTATCCGGTAAAAAAGTGGTGATCCTGGGGGGGACAGGCCCGGTCGGCCAGCGTGCCGCGGTGATGCTGAACCGGGAAGGCGCCGAGGTGGTGTTATGCTCCCGCGGCCAGGAACGCGCGCAAGCGACCTGCGCTGTGATAAGGGACCGCTTCGGCGTCGACGTCATCCCCCTGGGGACTGCTACCAGCGAAGACCGCGCCCGCGCCGTGGAGGACGCGCAGATCGTGATTGCAACCGGCGCCGCGGGCGTACAGTTGCTCGACCGGGAGGCCTGGGAGAACAACTCTTCCATCGAGATGCTCGCCGACGCCAACGCCACACCCCCCCTCGGGATAGAAGGTGTCGACATGATGGACCGCGGCAAAGTCCGTAGCGGCAAGACCTGCTGGGGCGCAATCGGCTTCGGCACCCTGAAGCTCGCCCTGCACCGGGCCTGTATCGCCAAGCTGTTTGAAAGCAACGACCAGGTCTTAGACGCTGAGGAAATCTTTGCACTGGCAAAGACGATGGTGTGAAGCGACTAACCGTGGATGAATCATCCGCGAACCACTCTTCTTATCTGCGCACGTCTGCAGTAATCTGTGGATAGTGAAACAACGAATGGGAAAAATTCCCATTCATTTATTCTTTTTTCCCGTATTTTCTTGCGGATCAAATAGCTACATTACACATTTTCAGATGTGCTTAAGCACACTGGTCGCGATTTGAACAAAAATCCGGGGAGATAGATCCAATGAAAAGAACGGGCATCGTCATATTTGCATCATTAATCACCTGTTGCTCCCTGCCCTTTGCTGCCACCGCGCAGGAAGCCGTGGAAGAAATCACCGTGATTGGCGTCACCCCTTCCCGGGACGGGGCGGGATTGTCGGAAGAGAAAATACCCTACCGGGTGCAGTCTTCTTCGGCAGAGGATATCGATCGCTCCCAGAGTCTGGATATATCCGATTTTCTCAGGCACAACCTGGCCAGCGTCACTCACAACGATGCCCAGAACAACCCCCTGCAGCCGGATATACAGTACCGCGGCTTTACCGCCTCTCCCCTGCTGGGCCTCTCGCAGGGTATGTCGGTGTACCAGAACGGCGTGCGCATCAACGAACCGCTTGGGGATACGGTGAACTGGGACCTGCTGCCCGAATCGGCAATACACAGCATTGACCTGATCGGTGGCGCCAATCCCCTGTTCGGCCTGAACACGGTGGGCGGCGCGTTGTCGGTGAACATGAAGGACGGTTTCAACAGCGACGGCCATAGCGTGGAGGTCTACGGCGGTTCTTTCGAGCGGATCGTCACGTCCGCAGAGAGCGGCGGCAACAACGGCTCCATAGGCTATTACGCGAACGTGAGCTATTTCGACGAGGACGGCTGGCGCGACGAATCGCCGTCTGATGCGCTCAACCTCTACGGCAGCCTGAGCTGGCGCGGCGCCATGTCCCGGTTGAACCTGAACGTGCAGCACGGCGACAGCAAACTGATCGGCAACGGCGCGATTCCCGAGGAACTGCTGGCCGATGACCGCGATGCCATCTTTACCGCCCCCGACATCACCGAGAACGACCTCATCATGGTCAGCCTGGACGGCAGCCACAACTTCAACGATAAGGTGAAACTCAACGTCAACTTTTTCTACCGGGAAAACGACGGCTCCTCGTTCAACGGCGACGGCAGTGAATTCGGCATCGAGTTCGATGATGACGGCATGTGGCTGCTGGTCGAAGAGGATGACGACGATGACGATGATGACGACAACGGCCATGATGATGATGACGATAATGGCCATGACGATGACGATGATGACAACGGCAACGGCCATGACGACGATGATGACGATAATGGCCACGACGACGATGACGACGACAACGGCCACGACGACGATGACGACGACAACGGCCATGACGACGATGACGACGACAATGGCGAGGAAGAAGGCGTAGAGACATACGGCGACGGCGATCCTTCAGACCTTGACATCATTGCCATCAACAATACCAGCAGCCGCAGGCAGGAAAGCTACGGCACGGACATCCAGTTGACGTTCCTGAACGACCTGATGGGCATGGAGAACCAGTTGATCATGGGATTTACCTATTACAAGGGAGAAAGCACGTTCCGCTCCGAAACGGAAATAGCCGGCCTCGACCCCATAACCCGCAGCACCGTTGGCCTGGGCACCGGCGTATTCGTTGAAGAGGCCAGAACCAACCTGGAGACGGAAACGGAAACGACCAGTTTCTACTTCATGAACGCGATGAGCCTGACGGAACAGCTTTCCCTGGTCGTATCCGGGCGTCTTAACAACACCTTGATCGACCTCCAGGACCTTTCCGGAGAACGCCCCGAGCTGAACGGCGAGCATGACTTCTTCCGTTTCAACCCGGCAGTGGGCCTGACCTTCCAACCCACGGACAACATGAATATCTACGGCAGTTACAGCGAATCAAACCGCGCCCCGACACCTATAGAGCTTGCCTGCAACGACAGCGTCTATACCCGTGCGCAGTTGTTTGCGGATGACCCGGATGACGTGGAATTCGAATGCCGCCTGCCCAATGCGTTCCTGGCGGATCCGCCCCTGGACGACGTCGTGAGCAAAAGTTTTGAAGCGGGCGTGCGCGGCGATATCGGCCTGGTGGACTACCACCTGGGCTTCTTCCACACCACCAACCACGACGACATCCTGTTCCAGACCACCGGCAGGGCCACCGGCCTGTTCGCCAATGTGGACAAGACCCGCCACCTGGGTTTTGAGGGGATGCTGAACGGTTCGACCGACAACCTCAACTGGTTCATCGCCTACACCTACCTGGAAGCGACGTTCGAGGACGAGTTTGTTGCGGTTGAGAACGAGAACCACCCGCTGGGCGATGATATCGAGGTCGAGGACGGAGACCGCATACCCGGACTGCCCAAGCATACGTTGAAACTGGGCGCTGATTACCTGCTGTTCGAGCGCCTGAACGTCGGTTTCGACGTGGCCTACACCTCGAAGAAGGAACTGCGCGGCAACGAAGGCAACGACAGGGATGACGAGGGTTTCCTGAACCCCGTGGGCGGTTATGCCGTGGTCAACCTGCGCGCCAGCTACAACGTGACCGACAATATCCAGATATTCGGGCGCGTCACCAACCTGTTTGACGAAGACTACGAGAGCTTCGGCCTGCTGGGCGAGGAACCCGACGAGGTGGCTGTGGAAGAGTTCGAAGACTATGAAAGCCCGCGCTTTTTAGGGCCAGGCGCGCCTCGCGCTGGTTTTGTCGGCATCAAGATGAGTATATAGAGCGAGGGTTAAAACTTTGGACAAACTCTTATTCACGCCTTTCTGAAGCGCCAACCGTACATCGTGCGCCCGTAAAAGTTGAACCACTTTCTCGCTTCGGAGTCCTGAAAAGGATAGTCCGCCCCGAGTTGTCTCGCGGTAACTAGGCCGGTCACGAAGCACGTCTCCTGGCTGTTGATCAGGGTATGGGCGCCACAGTGCCACGTTCGTCTCCTGCCCTGGACGAAGCGAAAAATATGGATTAGAAGGGCCACGTGGCGCACGTCGTGCACGATGTGCTGAAACCACCACTTTTTGACGATCTTGCCTTCGTCGATACGACTGATCGGATTATAGGTCACCAGGCATGGCTTGTCCGATTGCTTCGCCCAGGGCTGCTGATTGTGCATGATGTAGGTGATTTCGTAGTTGTCAGGTCTGACACCGTACTGTTCGATATGGTTGCTCCGGGTGGCGAGTGGTTTGACAGCGTTGTCCGGAAGGACCGAGGAATCCGAATGCACGACCGTATGATTGTGCAGTTCACTCTCGTAACGGATCGAAGAGAGCAGAAAGCTCTCCAGCAAGGTCGGTTTATCCAGCATCATCAGCGTTTGATTCGCGTTGCATGCAAAAACCGCGTCATCGAACGTCTCCGTCATTCCGTTTTCGTCCTCGATGACGACATCGGATGAGCGGCGATGCACTTTTCGAACCGGCCGGTCGAGGTATATCTTGTCCTGAAAATCAGCCGACATTGTTTCATAGATACGTCGCGTGCCCCGGCCCCAGGTTTTCATCGGCGTTGCAGTTTCAATATCGAAGAACTCCAGGTAACGGGAAAACAGTGACGCGGGCATATC
>JAAXHV010000185.1:0-4408 GCA_012270695.1 Gammaproteobacteria bacterium
CGGGCGTTCTAAATTCATGGATGTCCTAAATTTGTATGTCAGCGTATCGACCAGTTTGGCTTTGAATGCTTCAGGATTTCTCCACTTGATGGCACAGTGAACAGGACGACCGTTCTGACTATCCACCACGGTGTAGCCATCATCCGTGACACGCAGGGGCAGGTCTTCCATTACCAGGAGCTCCTGTTCGTAAGCTGCATAAACGGCGACGGTATCGAACAGGGTCGTGCTCATCCGGCCCGGATCTGTTCCCGGTTTTATGAACGGCGCCAGGGGCAACCAGATCCGGTAATTCTCAATTAAAGCATTGAGCCAGGGGTCCTCGCTACGGTAGATTCTCTGGTAATTCTCGCCGGCCAGTTTTACGGAGCCACAGGTATCCAGCGGCGTAATAGTACAATCCCAGGGAGCGGCGAATACCTGTTGCAACGCTTTCGGGTCGGACTTGACGTTCCACTCTGCTACCGGCGTGGGCGCGCCGTCGTAACCCGTGAAGATGGAACCGTGCATACCCACGAAACGGGCATTACCGGCAATGGCCGGTTCCCGCCTGAGCGCTTCGGCGATATTTGGAACAGGACCGATGCAGAGCAATGTAACCGGCTCCGGAGATTGCATGATAGTTTCGATTAAAGCCTGAACGCCATCGTAGTAGACCGTACCCGGGTAGTCTTCCAGCCGATAATCCCCTATCCATCCACTTTGCCTGCCAACCTCATCACGGGCATCAAGTCCCACTCCGACAGGTATATGGATAAACCCGGTGAGTTCCAGCAGCTTGGCAAACAAACGGCAGCGGTATACGGCATTGCCGAAATCGCTTACCACAAGCTTCACGTCAAACTGCGGCGAACGAAGCAGCATCAGCAATGCCCAGGTATCGTCAATATCGTCACCGATGTCGGAATCGAGTATGACGGGTATCCTGCGCTCTTGCGCCCCGTTCAAGGACTGATTTCTCGAACGGGCCTGATGCGGGTAAAGCGCCCCACCCGCCAGAAGCGCCAGTGACGTTTTAACGAATGAGCGTCTGGTTACACCCATGAGAATGCACTTTGGTCAGCACTATTTCAGGCCCGCCGGCACAGACGGGTCACTCGGATGTCATAGCCGCAGCGGCCAGACACCTTCTTTCACGGCTAGCCGGAGGTCAGCTTCAGAAGCTGTATCTGGCCTCTCCGCCCCAGATTCTCGGCTGGTTGACGTAGCCGAGATTGTTGGCGAAGTCGATGCCGCCGATGGGGTTGTGCTCGTTGGTGATATTGCGGGCAAACAGGCCGATCTCGAAGTTCCTGACCGTGTCCCGGTAACCTAACCGCAGCCCGCCTTCAAACTGGGTCCCGAAGGTGAATTCAATGCTCTCATAGAGGAAGTCACTGGTCTTCCCTTTCAGCTTCCAGTCGGTGAACAGGTACAGTTCATTGCCGTTCGCCATGGGATGGGTGTAGTCCAGTTGCAGGTTGGCGGTCCACTTGGGCGCATGCTGGAACGGGTTGCCGTCAATAATTGCCCTGCCGTTTTCATTCAACGGATCCAGACTGGTAGCCATGGGGCCTACCGGCAAGGTCAGTTCCTTATCATTAAGTTCCGTCTTGTTATAACCGAAGCCGCCGGACAGGATGAGATTTTCGGCCAGGGCGATATCGACATCAAACTCAACACCGTAGCCGACACCCTCATCCGCATTCAGCAGGGTTGTCGTATTGGCATCGCCGCCTACCGCGACCAGTTGCATATCATCTACCTCGTAGTAGAACGCCGCCACGTTCAGCCTGACTTTCTCCAACAGCGCCTTGTAGCCGATCTCATAAGACATGATGGTCTCCGAGTCCGCGATGGTCGCTACAGGGTCATCTTCCAGGCGGTCCTGTATGGTGGGCGCCCGGAAACCGGTTGCCACCCGGGCATAGACCTGTGCATCGTCGCTGACGGCAAAAGCGAGCGACACGTCCCAACTGAGTTCATCATCCCCCAGGCTGATTGGATCAAGCACACCCTCGACAGCGGGTCTTTCATGCTGGGCATCTTTTTCATCGTCCGTGTAGCGCACCCCTGCGGTCAGCGTGAACTGTTCGGTCAAGTCGTAGGAACCCTGTCCGAAGACGGCCCAGGTCGTGTTCTCGATTTCGGAAATAGACCCCACGATAAATGCCGGAGCGCCAGCGCTCTGATTCTGGGAGACGCTTAACAGATCATCCTCAAAGTAGAAAGCCCCGAACTGGTAGTTAAACGGACCGTCCAGGTTACTGGCGATACGTATTTCCTGGGTAATCTGCTCTACCTCCTGATCTCCGCCGGTATCCACGTTAACAACGAAAGGTGACGCGAACGGATTAAAAGGCGTGCTGGGCGGACCGAACGGACCATGCGGCCCCGGCGCTAAACCTCCACAGGTAAACAGACAGCCGTACCCGCCATCAATGTCGCCGCGCGCGAAGCGGTCATAGATATCCTGGTACGACGTGATCGAGGTAATCGTGTGGTTGCCCACATCCCAGTCCAGTTTCAGGGTCACGCCGAAACTTTTTATTTTCGCCGGGTTATTGTTGCCACCGTCGAAATAGACCGTATTACGGTCGTAATTTTCATTCAGCTTGTTGCTGCCCTTGTCGAAAACATTGGCGCGGAACAGCGAGGCGGAATTACCGCCCTGGTCCTGGTGCTGGTACAGTAGCAGGGCGCTGAAATCATCCGAGGGAGTCCACAGCAACTGGACGCGCCCGGCAAAGATATCGAACCCGCCCAGGGCGTCGTTTTCACCGGTATATGCGTTATTGACCCAGTCCGAGCGATGTTGAGTAATGAACGAGGCCCGGCCCATCAAGGTGTTCTCAACCAGGGTACCGCCGACGGCTCCCTCCACGTTTATCGTCCCCAGGTTGCCGCCGGAAGCCTTGATATAGCCTTCCGTTTCCTCGGTGGGGCGGCGCGAGTCGAACTTGAGGATGCCCGCCGTGGTGTTGCGTCCGAACAGTGTGCCCTGGGGGCCGCGAATTACCTCTATATCGTCGAGGTCGAAGATGGGAAATGATTTGAGAGACGCTTTTTCCATCGGCACTTCGTCAAAAACGATGGACACCGGTTGCGATGCGGCTGCGGTAAAATCTGCATTGCCCAGGCCGCGCATGTAGAAACGCGGGGATAAGCGGCCGTTGGAACTCTCCACGTGCAGTCCCGGCACCGTGCTGGCCAGTTCCAGGACATCCCCTCCCCCTGCGAACTTGGATTCAAGCCACTGACCGGACATTCTGGTGATTGAGATCGGCACATCCTGGATATTCTGCTCGCGTTTTTGCGCAGTCACCACGATCTCTTCGAGCACGCCTTGGGCATAAGCAGAAATCCCTGCCAGAGACAGGAAAGCCAACATACTCAAACTTATAAGAATTTTGCTGGTTTTTAGATTAAACATCGTTCCTCCTGGTTGAGTCAGTACGCGGATATAGTGCTTTATGGAAGTTTCATTCTTATTTAGTCCATGTTAACAGATTATAACCGCAGAAGTTGGTTGTTAACCAACATTTTTTTTCACAACAGCAGCGCTGAGTTGTGCCCGGATCACCAAAAAACCAACGTCGTGGAATAGTTACTCCCGTACCAGGCGCCCGCTGAACGCGTCGCGGATTGTACTGGGCCTGGGGTCTCCTCCGACCTTGCCCGGAACATAACAATCCACCGCCACGCCGAAATAAGCCCGCGCCCGCCGTTGCGTCCTGGCCGGCCGGCAACCGGAGGGGTTTGCGCTGGTTGAGACGAGCAAACCAAGCTCATCACACAACCGTCTCACGACGGGATGCGCAGACACGCGTACGGCCAGAGTTTCATGTTGCCCGCTGAGCCAGGGAGGCGTAACAGCTCTCACCGGTATCAGCCAGGTGACGGGGCCGGGCCAGGACCTGATTATCTCCTCTTGTTTTGTCACTTTCGAAAAATCCACCACAGCGGACAACTGCTCAATACTCGAGGCTGCGATGATCAGACCTTTAGCGGCAGGTCGCCGCTTCAGCCGCAACACTTTCGCCACCGCCGTTTCATTCCAGGGGTTACAGCCCAGGCCCATCACTGCCTCCGTGGGGTAGGCAATGACGCCGCCTTGCTCCAGGACGCGGCGCGCGCGGTTGATTTGCCAGTTTTTCAAAATCGCTCGACCATATAAAACGAAACGCCCTTGCCCCTGGCCCGGACATCTCACCAATCGATGCGATGCCAGCCAGCTCCAAGCGAATTCCGGGCCAGGAAGAATAACTGTGCCGGAAACGGTTCCTTACCCGGTCAATTGTTCCTGCAAGGCCGCATCTTTTTGCAGGACTGTCCGGGTCATCTGCTCGCGTTCAGCCGTTATGGTTTCGGCCAGTTCCGCGTCCTGCAGGGCAAGGATTTGCGCGGCCAGGTATGCCGCATTCTTCGC
>JAAXHV010000185.1:4419-4793 GCA_012270695.1 Gammaproteobacteria bacterium
GCGACAAACACGGCGCAGCCCCGCGACTCTGCGTCTTTGATATAGGCGCGGGTCGCCTCGGGAGTGCGGTGCGCGGAGGTAATTTTTACCTCCTTTGCAATGGAAAAACTGTCCAGCACTTCCATTGTCGAGCGCATCACGGGCAGGTCGGAGTCAGACCCCATCATAATTGCGACAAACGGTTTATTTTCACTCATTGATTCTGTCTCATCTCAAAATTAGTGATTATAGCCACAGAAGACACAGAGATCACAGAGTGAGTGATGCAAGGTCTGGATGGGTCTTTCAAGACACGCTGTAAATACATCCCTGTACGCTTGGTCCATCCGCTATCCCTGCGGATGACAATCTTGAAAGACCCATCCAGACCTTGC
>JAAXHV010000185.1:4962-5669 GCA_012270695.1 Gammaproteobacteria bacterium
GTTGACGCTGATCTTTTCGCCTTCTTCAGAGACACCCAGTTCCCTGGGCAGGCGAAACAATTCCAGGGCCTCATCCAGCCCGATGGAATCCATACGCTGATCGGCGCGCAGGTTCGCGAATTTCGGTTTATCGCTGTCATCCCTGGAGCCGATTTGAACATACGCGCCGTAACGCCCCATCCTGGCTGTTACGACTCGGCCGGTTTCCGGGTCATTACCCAAAATCCGCGCCGGCGCCGCATCACTGCGGCTTACCCCTCCTTCCTTGTCTTTCACCTTTGCCGAGAACGGTTCCCAGAACTCTCTCATCAGGGGTAACCATTCCTTCTCGCCCCTGGATACGGCATCGAGTTCATCTTCCAGTTTTGCGGTAAAGTCATAGTCGACGTAACCGGTAAAATGCTCAGTCAGGAATTTGTTTACGATACGCCCCACGTCAGTGGGAACGAAGCGTTTGTTGGTCATCTCCACGTAGTCCCGGTTGCGCAACGTTGAAATAATGGCGGCATAAGTTGAAGGCCGGCCGATACCGTAGTCTTCCAGGGTCTTGATCAGGGTCGCCTCGGAATAACGCGGGGGAGGTTCGGTAAAATGTTGTTCAGGGCGCATTTTCAGCAACATTGCCAGGTCACCGACCTGCATGGCGGGCAGTTTTCTATCCGTAGCATCACCCGGCTGCCCTTGTTTCTGGTCGTCTTTTCCTTCGG
>JAAXHV010000186.1:0-1174 GCA_012270695.1 Gammaproteobacteria bacterium
AGCACATGATCGGCGTCCCGTGAGAACCGATGACCGGCATGGACTGCCGCGGCGGTCCCGCCGACCAGAACCGCGTCAGGCAATATTGTCTGAAGCCGTGTAGCTGCCGATAATACCTGCTCCCAGTCAGGTAGTGGCTTCGACGATGCGGTGTCTTGCGGCATAGTTGAACCAGAAATGGTAACGCTGGGCGTACGGGTCAGCAATATACTGGCGGCAGACCTTTACTACCTTGTCGAACAGTACCGGGTTGTCGAGTAGCGCACGCCTCAGGTCATCCCAGTCCTGGCGCCGCCCGCGCGCAATAATATCGTCAATCGACGCAAACGTGTAACCCTGATGATTAAGGTGACGGTGTAACATAATATAAATTATACCATCAGACCACACCCCGTATCCGGCAGGGTGGTCAGGCCCGCTTCAGGTCGACACCGCCCAGAGGCTTGAAGAGATCATGCAACGCTGTCCCTAATCCTTTCTCCAGCGTTAAATCAAGAAATGGTGCCGATGGCCGGATTCGAACCGGCACGCCTTTTGGGCACTGCCCCCTCAAGACAGCGTGTCTACCAATTCCACCACATCGGCACGGTTTGGAAATTCTCTCATTCGGGAATCGATGAGATATCCGACTCGGGCACGTCCGCAGGGACCTCATCCAGGATAGCCTGAGGTTCCTCAAACGGCTGTTCCAGCATCATCGGCTCTACGATATTCAATTCTCTTGCCTCGATGCTGCGTTCCTTGGCTATCCAGGCCAGGATCAGGCTGTTGATGAGGAACACGAAGGCCAGAGCCGTCGTTGTTTTGGTCAGGAAGTTACCCGAACCTGCTGCACCAAAGACGGTGGCCGATGCGCCGCTGCCGAATGCCGCGCCGGCATCCGCACCCTTGCCGTGCTGTATCAGGATGAAAGCGATCAAAGAGATCGCACAGATCACCTGTACTATCAATAATAGAGCTTGTAATGTCTCCATTGCTACCCCGCTGCCCGGCAAATTGCCAGGAAATCATCAACTTTTAAGGATGCGCCGCCTATCAGCCCACCATCCACGTCCGCCATGGCGAACAAACCTGCGGCATTATCCGCCTTTACGCTACCTCCGTAAAGGATGCGCAATTCATCCGCAATCCGGTCATCGTGCCGGGCCACCTGCAACCTGATGAAACTGTGAGC
>JAAXHV010000186.1:1236-2825 GCA_012270695.1 Gammaproteobacteria bacterium
ATTCCCGCCTTGCCGATGACCGCGTCCAATTGTTCGGACAAGACCTGCTCGGTCATACCCGCCTCCCTTTCCTGGAGCCGCTCTCCCAGGCATAGTATGACCTTCATCCCGTTCTCCCGGGCGGTACAGAACTTGTTCGCCACCGTCTCATTGGTTTCGGCGAATATATGGCGCCGTTCCGAGTGGCCAATGATAACATACCGGCAACCATAATCTCTCAGCATGTCAACCGATATCTCGCCGGTGTAGGCGCCATTCGCAAATTCCGATACCGTCTGGGCGCCCAGCCCGATGGCGCTACCGGCCAACTCTTCCGCAGCTAACGGAATATGGATATATGGCGCACATACCAGAACTTCAACGCCCTCTGGCGGCAGACCCCGCTTGAACCCGTCCAGCAACGCCATGACGGAGGCACGGCTGCCGTTCATCTTCCAGTTGGCCGCTACCAGGGATTGTCTGGTCATAACAGATGGTTTACCGACTTAACAGGGAGGCCAAGATTAACGGAAATACCTGAAAAGTCAAAGCATATATATGAGACAGGTCATCCGCCATGGATACGTTTATAAGGCTCAGCCAAGGTTCGGCAAAACGGTTACTGATGCCCGCCGGCATAGCCGGCTTCCTGCAACAAGGCATCGATCTCCCCTTTTTTCAAATCCCAGAACTGGCCATGGCGCTTGCTGCGGGGCAACCTGCAGGAACCGTATCGTATCCGCACAAGGCGGCTGACCGGCAGGTCCTGAGATTCCCACAGCCGCCGGACTGCCCGGTTCCGTCCTTCCGTCATGACTACGCGGTACCAGTGATTCAGGCCCTTGCCCCCACTGTCCGCAA
Organism: Gammaproteobacteria bacterium; assembly: GCA_012270695.1. Classification (GTDB taxonomy): domain Bacteria; phylum Pseudomonadota; class Gammaproteobacteria; order Eutrophobiales; family Eutrophobiaceae; genus JAAXHV01. Next base: position 2,077 of record JAAXHV010000186.1, read on the forward strand.
TACTGTTGAAGCGGGCAACACCGTCGTCAAGCCGGACGCCTTTGGTCAGAGCCTGGAGTTGCTTCCTGGTTGCGCGCCCTGACACGCGCACGGCATACTCCCGTTCAACCTGGTTACGAGGGTGCATGAGACGGTCGGCCAGTATCCCGTCATCGGTGAACAGCAACAGACCGGTGGTGTTGAAGTCCAGGCGGCCGATACTGATCCAGCGCCCACGCTGCAGTTTCGGCAGGCTGGCAAAAACCGTGCGGCGGCCCTGCGGGTCTGCTGCAGTGCAGATTTCACCCGGGGGTTTGTAGTAGGCCAGCACCTTCGGCCTGGCTGGAGTAGCGCCGGATTGTGAAGGATATAACCTGACGCGGCGCTGGTCGATCATCACCCGGTCGTGCGCGTTGAGTCGGTCCCCCGGCTGCGCCACCTTGCCGTTGACACGAATGCGCCCCGCCTTGAGCAGGCTGTCTATGTGACGGCGCGAACCCACACCCGCAGCCGCCAGCACTTTCTGGATACGATCAGCCATGGTTATTGAGAAATCCGGGCTAGCCGATGCCGGGCTGGTTAGAAAAAGGAATCACGTTATTCTCCTCGAACACGCCGTCAGCGGAACCCTCGTCCGCACCTTCCACTGCAGGCTGTTTCCCGGCATCCCGGGTTTGATCGAGGTGGTCAAACAGGTCGGGCTCGATCTGGTCGAGGTCTTTCACTTCCCCCAGCGTCGGCAGCTCCGCCAGTTCCTTCAGGTTGAAATA
>JAAXHV010000187.1 GCA_012270695.1 Gammaproteobacteria bacterium
ACGCGGGTCGTAAACTCATCGAAGTCAGCCTGGGGCGTCACCAGAAATCCGGCGGCGGGATTGCGTTTATCGGTAAAGTTTACCGTGACCTCCTTGTCTTCATTGGTATAGCGGCCGCCAAAACTGATGTCTACCGTATCAAACAGGTGAATCGTTGCGTCAGCATAAAATGCATAACTTTCAGTTTCGACGTTGACATCAAAGCTGCGGTCGACAAAAGTTACAAATCCACTTATCCCGAGAAGCAAATCGTCAACAATGCGATCCGTGTCCTCATTGTAGTAGTAAAAGCCTAAAATATAATCGAACTTATCTCCCTTGTTGCTGACAAAACGCAATTCCTGGCTGAACATCTTCGGCTCGTCAATTTCATTTTTAATGAACTGCGTCGATACTGTCGGTAAGGCGACCGCGCCTGCGCCCAGACTGTAAAATTCCGTTGCATCGGATTCCCTGTATGCTGTAATGGATGAGACCGTGCCTGGCGCCAAATCCCAATACGCGCGTAAAGAAACACCCCAGATCTCCCGGTCGAAATCCTGTGGCACATCCAGTTCCGCGGTCTTTATATCACCGTCATTATCGGAAAAATCCGTCCTCGCCGAATTCGACACCAGCGTATAACCACGGCTGTTCGTGTCATCCTTGGTGTAATCCACAGATGCAATCACTTCAAGCTGTTCCGATACTTCAAAAAGCAGTTGCCCGCGAATGCTGAGGGTTTCAATATCGTTATAATCCAGACCGTTAAAGCGATCCGTGATGTAGCCATCCCTGTTTTTGTAGCTGAAAGAGACTTTCCCTGCAGCGCTGTCAGACAAAGGTACACTGCCTAACCCGGCAGCTTCGATATAATCCAGATTGCCGCCTCCCAGCCTGAGTTTTAACTCCGGCTCCTCCAGGGAGGGTTTTGCCGTAGTGATTTGCAGGGCGCCGCCGGTAACATTCCTGCCGAATAATGTTCCTTGCGGACCGCGCAGGACAGCAACTTGCTCCAGGTCAAATAAATCAAAATTGGCGGCGCTGTTTCTGGGTATAAAGACCTCATCAATAAATACGCCTACGGGTTTACTGGCGCCTGCCTGGGAGAATGTGTTATTTGCGCCGCGAACGGCAAATATCGGGTTCGCGTTGTTGAAGCTCGATCCGGTAAACCCCGGGGTAAAACGCGCGATATCCTGTAAGGAAAACAGGCGGAAATCTTCCATGTCCTCGCCATTGAAAGCTGTCACGGATACCGGCACGTCCTGGAGATTCTGCTCACGTAACTGGGCAGTGACTATCACTTCCTCTAACACTTCAGTTTTGGGAGCCGATACGGGAGTTTGCGCGGATGTCCCTTGAGTATTTATTGCTCCAAACAATATGAGCGCTACTTTGGCTGGTATTAGAAGGTTGTCCCCGTTTTTTTTCATGTCGCTGCCCTCTGTTTTATCGACGGGCGCTTCAGGAGCCCTCGACACTACAATGACACCTTTATCGGTTACGACGACTCTGATGCGCGTTGCACGTCTTCAAAGTAATCCGGACTTGCGGTGTTTGTATTTAAGAGAGACTCTCTCTCATCTGTGATAATTATGCTGCCTTCTGTTGGTAGTATAGCCGATGCCGCTCTGCCAGCTTGTGTTTTTTTAGTCTTTTCCCGCCAGTTCAGGATCTTT
>JAAXHV010000188.1 GCA_012270695.1 Gammaproteobacteria bacterium
CTCCTCGCGGGTTGCCACTGTTACCAAACCCGCCCCGGTCCTGGCAGCCGCACATCCGGCCAGGATAGCTGCGCCCAGGTAACCATAATCGCCGCCGATAACAAGTACGTGACCATAGCTGCCCTTATGGGCATGGCGTGGACGGGGTGGAAGGTTCCGCATCACCTGCGCCGGCTCTACCAGGCGCGCGTCGGTGGCGACTGCAGCGTGGATGTCCGCGGGCGTTTCCAAATCACTGAACAGTACCTCGCCACAGAAATCGGGACCCTGCGCGGTAAACAGGCCGCGTTTCAATCCAATGAACGTGAGCGTCGCATCAGCCCTGACAGCCGTCCCCATGCACACCCCTGTGTCCGCATTCAACCCGGAAGGGATATCCAGGGCCATGACCGGGACGGCTGACGTATTGACCAATTCGATAGTTTCGGCAAAAATGCCTTCGACCTGGCGGCTCAGACCGCTGCCCAGCAGGGCATCGACGATTAAATCAGTACCGTCCAGCGACAACGTATTCTCAACGGGACCTGTATCCAGGAACTTCTGCGCACTGGCTGCGGCGTCCCCCTTGAGCCGGGCGGGTTCTACCAGGGCAATCACCCTGACGGCAAGACCTGCCTGCTTTGCCAGGCGCGCCAGTACATAACCGTCACCCGCGTTATTTCCACCGCCACAGACAACGACCAGGTTTCTTGCTCCGGCATAACGCCTGGTCAAAACCTCAAAAGCACTCCCCCCTGCCCGCTCCATTAAGGTGATTGAAGGGATGCCACGCTCTTCGATCGCTATCCGGTCCAGTTCCCGTACCTGGCCGGCTGTATATAATTCAACGGGCAAGGCAGACATCAGAAGTTATCCGGGCCAGGTCGCCATACCGGGTTTGACCCGGTATCCGGTGAAATGCCGTTCCGTGACATCACCAGTTCCACAAAGTGCCGTCTTCCAACCTGTTCACCGGCAGGTAGGCGCGCCGGTACGGAAACTTTGCGGCCAGTTTTTCATCTATATCGACGCCATGACCCGGCGTCTCGCCCGGGTAAAGAAACCCGTCCTTAAACGTATAGGCATGAGGGAATACCTCATCGGTTTCCCTGCTGTGACGCATATATTCCTGGATGCCGAAGTTCGGCACCCAGGTATCGAAGTGCAAGGCTGCTCCCATGCACACCGGGGACAGGTCTGTCGCCCCGTGACAACCGGTGCGAACGTGATAAAGCGCGGCCAGATCGGCAATGCGGCGCAGGTGAGTAATACCCCCGGCATGCACTACGGTCGTTCGTATGTAATCGATCAGTTGTTCCCTGATCAGGTCCATGCAATCCCAGACAGTGTTGAATACCTCACCGACTGCCAGTGGCGTCACGGTATGTTGGCGAATCAGTCGAAATCCTTCCTGGTTTTCCGCCGGAACCGCATCTTCCAGCCAGAACAGGCGATAATCTTCCAATGATTTGCCCAGACGCGCCGCTTCGACAGGGGTCAGGCGATGGTGCACGTCGTGCAATAAATGGGGCTGGGAACCGTATTGCTGCCTGAGCCTGTCGAACAGGGCGGGCACATGCTCCAGGTATTTTTCCGTTGACCAGGTGTTCTCCGCCGGCAGGTCCGAGTCCGCCGGTTCATAGAACATCCGGTCTTTCCCTACGCCGTAGGTGGCAGCCAGTCCGGGTATACCCGATTGTGCGCGCACGGCCTTGTAACCCATATCGATATACCTGCCCACTTCATCCACAGTCCGGGCTATATCCTCTCCATTGGCATGGCCGTAAACCATGACCCCGTTGCGGCTCCTGCCGCCGAGTAACTGGTAAAGCGGCATCTCCGCCAGTTTTGCCTTGACATCCCACAGCGCGGTATCCACCGCGGCGACAGCCGTCATAGTCACCGGTCCGCGCCGCCAGTAACACCCGCGGTAAAGATATTGCCATATATCTTCCGACTGGCGCGGGTCGCGCCCAACCAGACAGGGAACTACATGGTCCTGCAGGTATGAAACCACTGCCAGCTCCCGCCCGTTAAGCGTGGCGTCACCCAGGCCATAAAGCCCGGCATCAGTTTCCACCTTCAGGGTGACGAAATTCCGACCGGGGCAACTTACGATGACTTTAGCATTGGTGATTTTCATTAAACACGGTCCATTCCACTAGCCGATTTTATGTTATCTTCATCTGATAATTGAAACAAGCAAGCCGGCGGCAACGCCTGGCCCGGATTATGTCCTTAACCCGCATATCTCACCAATTCGTTGGCCAATTCGTAATTCTTACAGCAATTACAAGTCTGCCATTGAGGGCAGAAGAGGTATCGATTAATTTTCAGCACTATGAACCTGAAACTGAAATAACAAGAATAGAGATTAACGAAGCGCCGAAAATCGATGGCGATATTTCCGACCCTGTCTGGTCGAAGGCGACCAGGATAGACAGGTTTTACCAGACAGAACCCGTCCAGGGCGCAAAACCTTCCGAAATCACTGTTGCCTACATGGCGTACGATGAGAACAACCTGTATTTCGCATTTTACTGCGGGGATTCACGGCCTGACCAGGTTCTGGCCACCGTTATGCAGCGGGACCGTGAATTATGGCAGGACGACAACATTCGCGTTTACCTGGACCCGTATGATAGTTCCAGGGACGCAATGGCCTTTCTGGTCAATTCCCTGGGCACACAGATGGACATACTGATAGAAAACAACAGCAACTTTTATCCGGAGTGGGACACGATCTGGGACGTTGAAGCAAGGCGTACGGATGATGGCTGGACGGCAGAGATGGCAATTCCGTTTCGCAGCATCTCTTATAATCCCGGTGTCGATAAGTGGGGTTTCGAGATCATGCGCCAAATCCGCCACAAGAACGAAACAGTGAGATGGTCGCAGATTGACCAATTCCTCCCCCCCTGGAACGTTTCGGAAATAGGTTCAATGTCCGGAATACGGGATATCCGCCAGGGCCTTGGCCTGGACGTACAGGCATTTGGAAAGCTCAATTATGAAAGGGACTGGATGCAGCGGCCCCGTGATGACAGTTTCACCCCGGAAGCAAGCGGCAATATATTCTACAAGATAACGCCGTCCCTCACGGGAACTGTAACGCTTAATACGGATTTTTCGGACTCTCCGCTGGATGAACGACAGGTAAATACGGGACGATTTTCACTGTTTTTTCCGGAGACAAGGGATTTCTTTCTCCAGGACAGGACGATATTCGAGTTCGGGGGCAGGGCGATGACCCCGCCGAACACGGATATCAACGGATTGCCGTTCTTTACCCGCAAGATTGGTATCGTGAACGAGGAGATTGTGGACCTTGTCGCAGGTGGAAAATTGTCCGGCCGGATTGGCAGCCTGAACGTGGGCGCGCTGAGCGTAAAAATGGACAAGACGGATAACATCGATGCGGAGACCCTAAGCGTCGCCAGGTTGTCTGCAGACATATTTGAGGAATCGCGTATAGGCGCTATTTTGACGCATGGCGACCCGGACGGCACGGGCAAAAATACATTGGCGGGCGTCGACTTCCAGTACCAGAATTCCAATTTATTCAACCGGGGACGTTTTCTTGCTGATATTTTCTACCAACGCAGTTTTTCCGACGACGTTCATGGACCTGCCGCAGGCAAGGATGACGATATGTTCGGGTTTTTCCTGGGATATCCGAACGATTTATTACGCTGGTTCATCAGCGGCAAGGAGGTAGGAAACCGTTTTGAGCCTGCCCTGGGATTCGTCAATCGCCGCAATATCCGTGATTACAACGGGGACTATGTCAGAAGAAAGCGGTTTGAAGACAGCTGGGTTCGGTGGTGGGAGGGCGGCGTCATAGGCAATATTGTGACCGATCTGGATAATGACATAGAGACCCATAAATTTACCCTGGTTACTGCGCTTCAGAATCAAATTGGAGATGAATTTACAGTTAAAGCCAGCAATCTGCGAGAAGTTATCAACCAACCCTTTCTGATAGCCGGAGAGCTTTCCGTACCTTTAGGCGATTACCACTTCAATCAGTTTAACGTGTTGCTGGAATCTTCAAACTCAAGAAAAGTAATCGCAGATATCGGAGTGACGTGCTGCCGTATATATGGCGGGGACTACCTGGGTTTGAATACCTACCTGGAGTTCAGGCTCTCCAAATATTTCCGGTTAACGGCCAGTCACGATATGGAAAAATTTGAATTGCCGACGGGAAACCTGACGGTACACATCGGCTCGCTGGACAGCAGCATCAATTTTACTCCCGACATGCAGATTGATACACAGATGCAGTACGATAATATCTCGGAGCGGTTTTCCTTTTCTGCAAGGTATCGCTGGTTTCCCCGGCCGGAAACCGAGGTCTTTATCGCCGTAGGCCAGACCGCGGATATGAAAAGCAACAATTTTCCCGGTGATTTTGATCCGGACCAGACACAAGCCTTAATCAGAATAGGACATACATTCAGGTTCTGAACAGGTGGTCTCCTAACCCGTATTGTTCTCGGAACCATTATTCCACAGCTCGGGCTTCCGTAAAGTGGAGTGGCAGGCCCTGGAGCTGTTTTTCCTGATGACCATGTGCTTCTGATTATTCATCAAGGGCATGGGCTCCAGGTGGTTATTGCGCAAAGGTGTTTATGATATCAACCCGAATACCAGTACACAGCC
>JAAXHV010000189.1 GCA_012270695.1 Gammaproteobacteria bacterium
GTCAGGCGCCTCACCCTGGTTGCCCAGGCGGTTCCAGTCTTCCAGCGCCTGCACGGAACGGGCCTTCTCCTCCGCCAGCGCCTGCCGCGCCCCCATTAACGATGCCTCTGATATTTTTACGTTGGCAAGATAATCCCGCCGGTCGATATTGAGTAATTCCTCACCCTTCTCGAAAAAACCCCCTGTTCTCAGGCTGTCGTTGATGGAGGTGATCTCACCGAAGACCTGCGCTACCAGGATGCTCTGCGTACGCGGCTGCACCGTGCCGTAACTCTGCAGGTTCACCTGGTAGGGTTTGCTCGCCAGTTTCATCACCTCCACTGTGAGTTGCGGTCCGCTGGGCGCCTCGCTGCGGTCAGCCTGGGGCGGATTACGCAATACCAGGAAGGCCAGGCCGATAAGGACGGCAAGAATGATGACAGGCGTTAATTTTTTCATACGGCAAGCAAGCCCGCATTTCTCACGCGGGCTGGTATTTTATCATACCATGCTCACGATCCTCATGACCGGCCAAATTCGCCTCCCAGGGCAAGGTATAAGCTGATCCTGTTCTGTAACAACTGGTTGCGCAAATCGATCACTCCTGATTGTATATCAAAAGCCCGGCGTTGTACTTCCAGCACCGTAGTATAAGGGACTAATCCGCGCTGGTACTGTTCAAAGGCCAGCGTCAACCCCGCCACGGCATTTTTTTCCGCATCCACGGTGACCCGGTAGCGGGTCTGCAAGGACCTGTTGCGGCTGAGGGCATTCTCCACCTCGGAAAAGGCCTGGTACAACCTGTCCAGGTACTGATTTTCAGCCTGCACGAGGCGAGCCCTGGCCTGTTCTTCCTGCGCTTTCAGGCGACCCCTGTTGAACAGCGGCTGGGTCAGGTTACCCAGCACCGACCAGGCCAGCGCACTGCCGTTCAGCAGGTTGTCTAATTCTTTCGAGACATCATTGCCGACCGCCACCAGGGAGATACGCGGGAAACGCTGCTTGTGGGCAATCGCCACACCCGCATCTCGGGCCAGCAGGTTCATCCACGCCTGTTGCAGGTCCGGCCGCCGGCTGACGAGTTCGGACGGCAGGCCCGCAGGAATGGGCGCATCGAGCAACGGCAGCGTCTTGTCGACTGCCAGCTTGCCATCCGGGTAATTCCCCAGCAACAACTGCAAGGCAACCCGGTTTTCCGCCAGCAGTTGTTCCTGCCCGGCAATACGCGCGCGCTCCTGGTCCACGTTTGTCCGGGCCAGGTAAACGTCCAGCGCCCCCGTTAAACCCTGGTTGTAGGCGCGCTCGATAATGTCCAGGTCCTCCTCGAGGTTTGCCAGTCTCTCGCGCAGCAGCGCCAGTTTGTCATTGGCGCCGATGACGTTGAACCAGGCGCGCGCCACCCCGGCTGCCAACCTGTTACGGTTGTCCGCATAGCGCGCCTGCGCCGCCAGCAGGTTCAGGCCGGCCTGCTTCTCAATGTCCCTGAGTTTGCCCCAGACATCGGCTTCCCA
>JAAXHV010000190.1:0-1756 GCA_012270695.1 Gammaproteobacteria bacterium
TGTTGCCCGAGGGGAGGCGCAGTTGTTTCTGATTGAAGAGATTGATCACCGTGACATTGATTTCCGTTCGCGCCCCCGGAATGATATTGTCAAATCCCTTCGAGACCATCATGTTGGTATTCCACATGGGTTTCCACCGCATGTTCAACGGCTCAGTAGATGGATCGCCCGGCGAGTGATAGGTGTATTTGAAGCCCTGATTCCAGGTGGAATGCAGGTTCACGTTCCAATCCCCCAGAGGTCTCCAACCGCCCAAAACAGGTCCGAAATTCGCTGGCGTAAACACCGTAGCCGTCAATTTGGCACTGTTCCGGGGGTTCCAGTACGCATTGTCTCTGCCAGACACCCCCTTGTCCCTGTTGTTCGCACCGTGACGGCTGTCCGGACGCGCCTTCTGGCCATCCGGCTGGACGCGATAGACATTCCGCAGCCCATAGATGCCGGTATTCGAGTAAGACAAATTGTAGTGGAACTTGAGATGGGCATACTGTTGGAAGCGGCTATCCATCGTTATTTCCAGCCCGCGCACATCCTGGAAAAACATATTGCCGTTAACCACCAGACTCCCGCTCTTGCCCGGCCCCCTGGATCCCAGGCCGTTAAAGTCGGGGAACAGGCGGTGGCCCGTCCCGGTATATGTCCCGTAATCGGCGAGAAAACTTTCATCATTCTTAAATCCAGCGGCCGTCAGATTCTTGCCATCCTTGTAATACAGGGTCACGTCCAGATTGAGCAGATCGGCAATGTTCTGGTCAAAACCGACCTCATACTGGATCATTTTTTCGAAGTCCAGACCGGGATTCCCAGCACCTGCCCAATGCGTGTACGAATAGCCGTACTTCTGTCCGTAATCCGCCGGCAACGGTGTGAGGATGGGATCCGTCTCGGGATAGGGCCTCAGTTGCATAAAAGGCGTGTTGGTCATCTTCTGCCACGAAGGCCGCTGATTGAAATGCCCGTACATAAAGTGCAGCACGGTCTTATCTGTAATGGGATGGGAAATGCCGATCCTGGGCGAAATCGCCCACTGTGTGGGCGTATGCACTGCGAACTCATCGGTACTGGAAATATTCTCATACCCATAGGGATCGCCGATGGATATCTCGCTCTGTTTGACATTGCCCGGCGTATCCTCATCGATTCGCAGCGGGTCGAAGACATCATCGCTGACGTATGCATTGACATTGTACATATCCACCCGCAGCCCGGCATTTACGATCATGCCCATGGTCTCGATCTTATCCTGAATATAGATCGCACCCTCGTAGGGATTGGTATCCCGGGCAATCGGATCCGTGACCCAGGCTGTGCTGATATACCCGAAGTGGAAGTACCGGTCGAAAAACTGGTAAGATCCGTACAACCCGGCCTTCAGCTGATGCACATCATCGACCTGCTTGGTAAAATCAGCCTTGATGGTATAATTATAGGCCTTGGCATAATCCTGGGCGTGGTCGCCCGGGTAATTGAGGCCCCAACCGGGAATCCCAGAAATTCTACCAACGCCGTGAAATGGCAACCCCCTGGTCAGGCGCTTATTTTCCTCCTCCACCAGCACTTCGTTCCAGTCAAATCCCTTCGAATAAGCGGCGTGGCTGGTCTTCCACAAATTGTCCCGCCTGTAATTGGCCTCGCGGAAATACCAGAAATAGCTCAAATTGACATCCAGAAATGTTCTGGGATCAAAAATATGGGTCAGCTTTGCCTGCCCGCTCCACATCCGCACGTATTCGGGCGCTCGGGGGGTCGGGCTCGG
>JAAXHV010000190.1:1841-2413 GCA_012270695.1 Gammaproteobacteria bacterium
CCGTGCATCCCCTGAAGTTTGACCCTCGAATTCTGAGTGACATCAAAAGTCAGGGAACTCTGTAAATTCCATTCCGGGTTGTAATTCAATGCGGAAGGATATTTGGGAACGCCCTTGTAGTACCTGCCCGAAGCCATAAAAGAAGCCCTTTTGGTCAGGGGACCGTAGAGCGTGCCTTCATATCCGTGCTGCGTGCGTTTGTCGTACTCTTTTAAATCCTGTATCCAGGGCGCAGTCAGGTAGTTCATAATCCAGTGCTGCGCCAGGGCCGTATTCACGCCATCGCGATTATCGCGAAGCCCCTTCTTATACTCGTCTGCCGCAGTGACGTGGCCCGTCCCGAACCAGCCGGGTGGGGGGTGATTATTCCACCAGTCCGGATTGCTCATCACGCGGTTTTCGTAGCGCTCAGGGCCGTAAATATGCCCGCCCCAGTGATAGATGCCAGCGGGGCGCATTTTGTAATCAATCGTACTGTGGACCCTGGTCCTCGACGATTTGGTCACCATATTGATCACAGCGCCATTGGCGCGGCCGTATTCGGCATTGTACCCTCCCGACAGGACCTCCAG
>JAAXHV010000191.1 GCA_012270695.1 Gammaproteobacteria bacterium
CCCGGATGTCTTCGTTGTCTACTAACGCCCGAAGCAGAGAACTGGTTGTGCTTACCCCTACCAGCTTGAATTCATCCAGGGCGCGGGCCAGCCTGGCCAATGCAGCTTCTCGATCGATATCCCAGACGATCAGTTTACCGAGCAATGAATCATAGAACGGGGGAATCGTACAGCCCGGGTAAATCGCACCATCGAAGCGCACACCAGGCCCGCTCGGAATGTTCAGTGACTCCACTGCGCCAGGGAAGGGAAGGAAATTTCTGGCTGGGTCCTCCGCATTCAATCGCACCTCTATTGAATGACCTCTGGTCGCGACGTCTTGCTGAGAAATCCTGAGCGGCTGGCCACCGGCAATAGACAGCATCTCTCGAACCAGATCAAACCCTGTGACCATTTCTGTCACCGGATGCTCGACCTGAATACGCGTGTTCATTTCAATAAAGTAGTATTGACCGGCTTGTTTGTCGTAGAGAAACTCAACGGTACCGGCTCCGCGGTAACCGACTGACTCTGCCAGTTTTACGGCTGCCGCGCAGAGATCAGCCCTGAGCTCCTGCGACAGGTTTACCGATGGGGCTTCTTCCCACACTTTCTGCCGCCTCCTTTGCAGCGAACACTCGCGCTCGAAGAAGTGTAGCGCACGTTCGCCATCACCAACAATCTGGACTTCGATATGACTCGCACTGCCAATGGCTTTTTCGATGTAAAGTGCGTCGTCGCCAAACGCTGCCCTGGCTTCGGCCCGGGCCTGCGGCGCCTTAAGACTGAACTCTTCCGGATTTGCTGCCACACGGATGCCGCGGCCGCCACCACCGGCGGCAGCCTTGATCATCACAGGAAAACCGACCTCCTCGGCTATGGCAAGTCCGGCCTCAACGCCGTCTATCGTCCCGACACTTCCCGGCACTGTCGGCACCCCCGCTTGCAACGCCAGCGTCCTGGCTCGGGACTTATCGCCCAGCTGACGGATCGTCTCGCCGGAAGGACCGACGAAACGCAAACCCGCACACTCAACCGCGTCTGCAAACTCAGCATCCTCAGCCAAAAATCCGTACCCCGGATGCACCGCATCGGCGCCGGTTGCCCTGGCCGCCTCAAGTATCGCTTCCCGGTTGAGATACGACTTGGCGGCCTGCGCAGGGCCTATGTTCACAGCTTCATCGGCCATGCTCACGGCCAGCATGTCCGCATCTGCGTCGCTGTAAACCTGGATTGTCTTGATTCCCATTTCGCGAGCGGAACGGATAATTCGTACCGCGATTTCGCCGCGATTAGCGACCAGAAGCTTCCTGATAGTCACCGGTGATTCGTCCCACAAACTCACTCGGCAAGCTCGACAAGCGCCTGCCCTGCTTGCACGGCATCTTCATTCTCTACCAGAAAAGCGGATATACGACCAGCCGCAGTGGCTTTCACCTCGTGAAACGATTTCATTACCTCGATGAGCCCGATGACATCACCCTCAGCGACCTTGTCATGGACGTTCTTGTAAGGCGGCTCTTCCGGCGATGGCTTCCGATAAAACGTACCCGGCAAGGGAGAAACTATTGATGCTTTTGACATGGTGCGATGTATTCCTATTCAGATTCGTCAGGAAATCTCAGGATTGCTCGATGTAAGGTTCAAGGGCGTTGCGAACTGCTTTGGCCACTTCAACGGCATTCGGAGTGTCCGAATGCACGCAGACAGTATCTACCCTGACAGCCAATTCCTTTCCATTAATACTGTCGGTTTTTCCTTCCATCACGGCCCGCAAACAACGTTCTGCGGCTTTGTTGGGGTCCACTGCGGTATGCTCCCGGGTGATAATCAGCCCGCCGTCATCGTTATAATCCAGGTCGCAGTAATACTCCGACCTGAATTCCAGGCCTCTGGATAGATACACCTCTTCCTGAACTGTACCTGCCATGCCGAAAACCGGCACTCCGTGGTGAACTGCAGCGTCCGCTATGGCATGCGCAACCGCTTCCTGCCGGCACGCCATTCCATACAATGCGCCGTGCGGCTTCAGGTGGTTGAGCGGCACGCCCGCAACATCCAGAAACGCTTTCAAGGCGCCTATCTGGTAGATGATGATATTGGCCAGTTCATCCCGCTCGATTTTCATCTCCCGGCGCCCGAAGCCTGCCTGGTCAGGCAGGGAGAAATGCGCGCCGGTTTTTACACCGTACGAGTTTGCCAGTTCGACTGTAGTGCGCATGTGATTCGGGTCTGAGGCGTGGAACCCGCAGGCAATATTCGCTTCAGTGATGAACGGCATAATTCCTTTATCATCACCAAGTTTGTAGAGGCTGAAGCTCTCCCCCATATCGCAGTTGATACCGACTTGCATCGCTCTTCCCCTCACTGATCAAAAAAACTTCGCGCTCGAAGGCTTTTTTCAGTATACCACCGGGGAGCCCAAAAGGGACTTGGGTTGCGTAGGGTAGGGGGCGAATTTGTCGAATCCCGATAAAGATGTCTCCAGCGCAGGCCTTGTCATTTTTGGCGGAGAGAGAGGGATTCGAACCCTCGATGGGCTNNCAGCCACTCGGCCACCTCTCCGTTGACGAACCGGCAGGGCCGGCCCGCATGCTGCCAGTATGCGGGTCCTGAACCCTTATACTATGCGTTGATTAGTTGTCTCTCTCACTGTCCTCAGCTTCATCCATGTATTCCTGTTGGAGTTGGGCTTTTGCCTGTTTCACCTTCTCCAGTTGGATACGTTCGTAAATCTCCTCCCGGTGTACCGCAATTTCTTTGGGAGCATTTACGCCGATTCGTACCTGGTTGCCGCGTATTCCGAGTATGGTTACATTGACATCATCCCCTATCATCAGAGACTCGCCAATCCTGCGTGTTAATATCAACATCTCAATTTCTCCTGTCTTTTTTCCCTAGGTAATAACTATATTAGCCTTTTCCGACGAGAATTTCCGCATAATTTAATGCAAAACATCGGGAAACCCCTGGTTAAGCCAGAGTTTCCTGTTCAGAGCGTTCTAAATTACCCTGCAGCATCATCAATAACATCGTCATCGCCTTCAAGGCCGAATGCTGAGTGTAACGTTCTTACGCCCAATTCCAAATACTTTTCGTCAACAACCACTGAAATTTTAATTTCTGACGTGGATATCATCTGTATATTGATACCCTCGTCGGCCAATGCGGCAAACATTTTACTCGCGATTCCGGCATGGGAGCGCATGCCCACTCCCACCACGGAGATTTTGACAATCCGGTTATCACCCAGGACTTGCTTCGCATCCAGGTTCTTCGTGGTCTTCTTCAGCAACGCCATGGCCCTGTTGAAATCATTCCGGTGTACGGTGAAGGTGAAATCCGTCGTATCGTCCACCCCGACGTTCTGTACGATCATATCAACCTCGATACCGGCTTCGGCGATAGGACTCAGTATCGCTTTGGCGATGCCGGGCTTATCCGGCACACCGAGCAGGGTCAACTTTGCCTCGTCACGATTATGGGCAATACCCGCAATCAGCGCCCGTTCCATTTCTTCATCCTCATTTGTAATCAACGTGCCCGGCCCCTCGGTAAAAGAGGAGAGGACGCGTAATGGTACTTTATATTTATTGGCGAATTCCACTGAACGTATCTGCAGCACCTTCGCCCCCAGGCTGGCCAGTTCCAGCATCTCCTCGTAGGAAATTTTGTCCATGCGTTTTGCCTCAGGAACGATCCGCGGATCGGCGGTATACACTCCGTCCACGTCCGTATATATCCGGCATTCATCCGCATTCAGCGCCACTGTCATGGCAACGGCAGTGGTGTCCGTGCCGCCACGACCAAGCGTAGTGATGTTACCGTTTTCGTCAATACCCTGAAACCCTGCAATCACGACTATTTTATTGTCAGCCAGGTCTTTTTTGACCCGCGCCGATTCAATATCAACAATCCGGGCCTTGTTGTGAACGTTGTCCGTCAGTATATGAACCTGCCCTCCGGTGTAGGAAACAGCGGAATATTGCCTGTCCCGCAATACCATACTCAACAGGGCAATGGTCACTTGTTCACCCGTGGACAACAACACGTCCAGTTCCCGGGAATCCGGGTTTGTTGCCACCTGTCCGGCCAGTTCAATGAGCCTGTCGGTCTCACCGGCCATGGCTGAGAGAACCACCACCACCTGGTGTCCCTGTTTGCGCGCGGCTATAACGATATCGGCTACCGCCTTGATCCGGTCGACCGTGGCGACCGAGGTGCCGCCGAATTTTTGAACGATAAGAGACATGATTCAGGGGACAGGAAACAGGGAACAGGGAACAGGTTGCGGATGTGGTGGATGATACAAGGCAAGCCGTTGTTTAATGTGCGTCCTTTGGTGGCAACTAATCAGACTGGATTCACGTATTTGCCAGGGTGACGGGGTCTTGATTTTATAAAACGCCATCATATCGACTTCTCAACGTTCAACTCCTGTTGCCTGTTCCCTGTTGCCCGTCTCCTGATCCACCCAACCGGGTACGCTTGCCAGCGCGCTTTGCAGGGCGGACGGATTATTGCCGCCGGCCTGGGCCAGGTCCGGACGGCCGCCTCCCCTGCCACCCACCTGTTGCGCAACGAAGTTTATCAGATCGCCAGCCTGCACTTTATCTGTGCTGTCTTTTGTCACTCCCGCCACCAGGCTGACTTTGTCATCCTTCACCGTGCCCAGGACGATAACGGCCGTACCCAGTTTGCTCTTCAACTGATCGACCGTATCCCGCAGTGTTTTCGG
>JAAXHV010000192.1 GCA_012270695.1 Gammaproteobacteria bacterium
GTACATGGCGGGGGGAATTCGAGTAGCGACGGATATCGGCGGCACTTTTACCGATCTGGTTGCCTTATGCGACGGTCGCGTCTCTGCTATCAAGAGCCATACCGTCCCGGATGATTTTGCGCAAGGGGTGCTCCATACCCTGGAAAAAGGGGATATAGCCAGCGCCGATATAGCTTTTTTTGTCCACGGTTCCACTATTGTCATCAATGCGCTGACACAGTACAAAGGCGTCAAGACAGGTT
The DNA here is from genome assembly GCA_012270695.1 of Gammaproteobacteria bacterium. Classification (GTDB taxonomy): domain Bacteria; phylum Pseudomonadota; class Gammaproteobacteria; order Eutrophobiales; family Eutrophobiaceae; genus JAAXHV01. Next base: position 243 of record JAAXHV010000192.1, read on the forward strand.
TGATCACCACGCGTGGCTTTCGCGATGTACTGGAAATCGCCCGCGGCAACACGCCTGACCTGTTCAATACCTATTATCGCAAACCCAAACCCTATATCCCTCGCTACTTGCGCCAGGAAGTCAGCGAGCGCACAGACCATCGCGGGAACATCATCACGCAACCGTGTGAAGCCGAGCTGGTTGCGGCGCTTGATTTTTTCAAACAGGAGGCGGTTGAAGCGATAGCCGTGTGTTTCCTGCACAGCTACGTCAATCCCGAAAACGAACAACTGGCGCTGGCGTTGATCAAGCGGCAGTGGCCGGGCATCACGTCGCTCGCCTCGCACCAGATCTGCCGGGAATGGCGTGAATACGAACGCACCAATACCACCGCGCTGGCCGCGTCCATCCAGCCGCTCGCCGATGCTTACCTGAACAGACTGGAACATGTTTTGCGGGAAAAAAGACTGGGGATCTCCCCTTTCATCATGCAGTCGAACGGCGGCATCGCCAGCGTCAACAGCGTGTGTGCGAATCCCGTCAGCCTGGTGGAATCGGGACCGGCAGGCGGCGTGTTGGGCGCGTTGGCCTACTCGAAACTGTTCGGTGAACACAACGTCCTTACCCTGGATATCGGCGGCACCACGGCCAAATGTTCGTTGATCCATAACGGCATGGTGCGTATCACCACCGATTATCATATTGAAAAAACCCGCAAGAACGCCGGTTACTCTATCAAAACCCCGGTCATAGATATAGTGGAGATAGGCAGTGGCGGCGGTAGTATCGCCTGGCTGGACGATGCCGGTTGTCTGCATGTAGGGCCGCATAGCGCCGGTTCGTCACCAGGTCCTGTCGCTTACGGACTGGGCGGCAGCGAACCCACCATCACCGACGCAAACCTGTTGACTGGCAGGATCAATCCGGAACGTTTGGTTGGTGGAGAAATCAAGACGCGGCTGGATACCGTGCGTGCCGCCTTCGCGACGCTTGCGGAGCAGATCAAGGTGGAACCCAAGGTCGAACCCATCGCGGCCGCACAAGGCGTGTTGCAACTTGCCAACGCCAATATGATCAATGCCTTGAAGCTGGTGTCATTGAATCGCGGCCATGATCCCAGGGATTTTTCCCTGATGGCTTTCGGCGGCGGCGGGGCGCTGCATGCTGTGGCGCTGGCTGAGGAGTTGAACATTCCCAAGGTCATCATCCCGCCGTATGCAGCCGTTTTTTCCGCCTGGGGGATGCTGATGATCGACCTGCGCCGCGACTATATCAACACGGCTATCATCCCGTTTCACGCAGCGGCGCAGCGGGAGATCGAAACGCGCTTCGCCGACCTGGAGCAGGAAGCCGAGCGTGAGTTTGTCGCCCAAGGCATACGGCGCGCAGCCATCTATCATCAGCGCTACCTGGACGCGCGTTACGTCGGTCAGGAGCATACGGTCAAATTAAATCTTTGTGATGAGACACTGTCCATCGCCTCCCTGACAGAGGATTTCCACAAGGCCCATGAGAAAGAATATACCTTCCGGCTGGATAATCCCGTTGAGGTGGTGAATTTCCACCTGGCGTCGTTTGCCAGGGTGGAGAAGACCGAGTTAGAACCGCTCTCCAAGGCTGCGAGTCCGGACCCATCTTCAGCATTATCAGGTCGCCGCGAGGTGGTTTATGCAGACGGAAACGTCCTTACGGCGCAGATTTATGAACGGGAACGGTTAGCGCCGGGTATGGAAATCAGCGGCCCGGCAGTTATCGAAGAAGCTACTAGCGCGGCGGTGATACACCAGGGAAACCGGGTTGTAGTCGATGATTACGGCGGCCTGCATATCCACCTGGGAGATGCGTAAATGGCGCGCGCAAACGGTAACAGCGTTTTCACCCGTGAAGTGATCAAGCACGCGCTGACGGCCATAGGCGAGGAGATGTTCGTGGCAATGCAGAGAAGCAGCATGAGCCCGATCATTTATGAAACGCTGGATTATGCCACCGGGATTGTTGATGCACAGGCCCGCCTGATCGCGCAAGGATGTGGGATACCCGGTTTCATCGGCACATTGGACGGGGCGGTTGGCGACATCATTGAAAAATTTGCCGCAGACCAGATCCACCCCGGAGATATCTTTATCACCAACAATCCCTACGGCGGCGGTGGAACGCACCTGTCGGATGTGGCGCTGGTCATGCCGCTGTTTTATGAAGGAGAGCTCGTCGCCTGGACTGCCAACAAGGCGCACTGGACTGAAATCGGCGGCATGGACCCGGGCAGTTTCAGCGTGAATGCCAGTGAAATCTACCAGGAGGGCCTGTTGTTTCCGGGTCTCAAGCTGTTCGACCGTGGCAATATCAACGAGGCGCTGGTGGAGCTGTTACGCGCCAATGTGCGCCTGCCCGACATGACCCTGGGCGATCTGTGGTCGGGCGTCGCCGCGTTACGAGTGGGCGAACGCCGTTTCCTGGCCGTCATGGAAAAATACGGCAGGGCGCAAACGCTGGACGCGATAGAGAATCTGCTGAACCAGGGCGCCGCCATCGTCACGGAAAAATTCAAGGGCTTGCCGAAAGGCGTATTTGTGGCTGAAGACGTGATCGATGATGACGGTTTCGGCAATGGTCCGTTCCGCATCTGTGTCAGGGTCAGCATCAGCGATACGCTGTTTCACGTGGATTTTACCGGCACTTCCACCCAGACGCCCGGTTCGATCAACTGCACCCGCTCGGCGTTGCTGGCCGCGGCGCGGGAAGTATTCATGGGAATCGTTGACCCGGACGCGCCGGCAACAGAAGGGTGTTTCCGGCGTTTACGGGTAACCTGCCCGGACGGAACTTTGCTGACCGCGCGGCATCCGGCCGCGACTTCGTCCTATTTCGAGGCGATGGTCGCCGCCGCAGATGTGATACGCAAAGCGCTGGCGCCGGCGCTGGCCGGGCGACTTACCGCCGGACAGTTCGGTTCGGTCTGCTCTATTGTCCTGTCCGGTTCCCATCCCGACGATAAAAAACCCTTCATCCTGGTGCAGCCGCTAGTCGGCGGCTGGGGCGCCGGCGCGGACAAGGATGGCGAACCGGCCCAGTTCTGCGTCGGTAACGGTGAAACCTGCAATATCCCCGTCGAAATCCAGGAAGCCCGTTACGGCGTGCATATCAACCGCTACGCGCTGCACAACAACGGTGGCGGCGCCGGACGCCAGCGGGGCGGCCAGGGCGTCGTGCTGGAATACCGTATCAGCACCGATGGGATGGAATTATCGACTTTTTTCGGGCGCGGCAAAACGCCACCCTGGGGAATAGCCGGCGGCCAGGACGGCTCCTGCAACTACGCTGTCGTGGTGTCCGGGAACAGGATCGGCGATCCCCTGAGCATGGCCAGTCGCGTCCCGCTGCAAAAAGGCGATGTGGTACGCATCTATACCGGAGCCGGTGGCGGCTGGGGCGACCCCGGCGAACGCGCGCGCCAACTGCTGGCGTTGGATTTACGCGATGGCTACATCACCACAGAACAGGCCGAACAGGAGTACGGCTATAACGACCCCGCAACAACAGAACACAGCCAATGATAAAACTGCTACGGGAGGAAACGACATGATCCTGAAAACCATAACACAACGAGGCGTATCCGCGATTACGGGCTTGCTCGTATTGCCGCTGTTGACGACAGCCCTGCCGATTAACGCGCAATCCATACTTGAGGAGGTGACTGTCATCGCCCGCAAACGCTCGGAAAACCTGCAGGAGATACCGGATGCGGTCACGGTGTTCAACAGCGAACTGATCCGCGATGCGCGTATAGAGAATATCAAGGATTTTGCAGAACTGACGCCTAACCTCAATGTCTCCAGTAATTATCGAGCGGGTTTGAATTTCGTCAGCATTCGCGGCCTGATCACACCACAGGTGGGTGAAGCGCCGTTATCTTTTGTCGTTGACGGGGTCACGGTGCCCAACCTGGAATTTATCAACCAGGGCTTGCATGATATCGAGCGCATCGAAGTATTACGCGGCCCGCAAGGCGCGTTGTACGGCAAAAATGCAATCGGCGGCGCCGTGAACATCATCACCCGCCAGCCCGACGATCAACTCAGCGGCGCGGCGCAGGTGAGTTACGCCGAAGGTGATGATCTGCGTTTTTCCGGCGCGCTGTCGGGGCCTGTTGCCGAGCGCGTGCATTTTCGCGTCGCCGCCAACTACCGCGATTACAACGGTCAGATTACCAACACTTATACCGGCAAAAAAGTGGACTATGTCGACGATCAATACGGTCTGCAAGGACTGCTGCGCTTCACCTTGTCCGACAGCATGACGCTGGATTTGCACGCACGCTACTCCGACACCACCCAGGGAACCAATTATATGTCGTTCATACAACTGGACGAAGTGGAAGATCACTCGATAAAACCCACCCAGAATACGATCGGCGTAGACGATATGGTGTTGTGGAATGTGTCGGCTAAACTGGAACATGACAGCGACTATGGTATATTCACACTGGTAGCAGGGTATAACAAGTCCGAAGACGACCAGTTCTCTGACGCGGATTTTGGCAGCCAGCCGGAAGGCGATGCCAACTTCTATTTCCCCAGCACCCAGATCAACGCGGTGGACGAGGGATCCGTGACCATAGAGGGACGTTTCAGCTCCGCCGCGGACAGCTCGTTTCGCTGGCTCATCGGCGCGTTCTATGAAACTCGCGAGCGAGAAGTGCAGTTCGACCAGATCTACGACTGGCCGGGCACTGACATCGTCACCCGGGCTGATGTGCTGCCGTTGCTGGTGCGCAGTAATTTCGTCAATCCAGATGATCTTTGGGTCAGCGTTTTCCCGACCGACGGGGAGCGCACCGACCAGGAAACGGATGCGTTCGCCATTTTCGGCCAGGTCAATTACGATATGACCGAGACGGTGGAACTGACCGTCGCATTACGTTATGACGAGGAAGAACGTCAGGCGGAGGATCAGCGCACCCGTTTCACCGCCGACTCCATGGTGGAGGATACCTTCAAGGAATTGCAACCCAAGGCTTCAGTCAGCTGGCAGGCCACGGATGACGCCCTGTTATCCGCGACCTATTCGCGCGGGTTCCGCTCCGGCGGTTTCAACGAATATGCACCGACCGTACAACGTAATTATGCCGAAGAAACCTCCGATACCTTTGAGATCGGCGCGAAGACGACCTGGTTCGACGAACGTCTGCGTCTCAACCTGGCGCTGTTCTATATCGAACAGGAAAATGCCCAATTCACCCGCTTCAATTCCACCACCTTCACCCTCGAAAACGTGAACGTTGACGAGGTTGAGATCAAGGGCGTGGAAGTGGAACTGGGCGCCAGACCAACGCCGAACCTGGACCTTGCATTCGGTTTTGGCTACATCGACAACGAGATCACTGAAAACGAGGGCATCGACGTGTTTACCGGGCTGGACCTGGCGACGACCGTGGGCAACACCATGCCTTATGTGTCCGATTTCAATATCAACGGCTCCGTCGCATACACGCATGAGCTGGGGGCGCTGGCGCTGAAACCGCGGGTGGCCTTTCATACGCTGGGACCGCGTTATTTCGATGTGTTCAATGACCTGACCGGCGAATCCGACACGCATACGTTTGTCAATGCCAGCCTGGGTCTGACCGCGGTAAACTGGCAGGTGTCGGTCTATGCAGACAACCTGTTTGACGAGGATGCGCCCGAAACCGTGTTCTTCTACAATCCGTTGATACGTATGCCCAACCAGCCGCGCCAGGTCGGCGTTCAGGTACACCTGGAATTCTGATGTGACATCGATGACGGGGACAGATTTTGACAGGGGGATTTGAAATCAGTCCCCCTGTGTCCCTCTGATATCCTGCTGCGATGAGCGTAGATCTCAACACCGACTACTCGCGTCTGCCGGTGCCGGACGGCTCGACCATAGACGGGTTCCGGATTGCGGTTGTTGTTTTCGGCATAGGCATTACCCTGCCGATCTTTTTCATCGGCTCGCAGCTGACACAAGCGCTGGGCTTCAAGACAGCCACGCTTGCGCTGCTGGCCGGTTGTACCATCGTCGCCACGCTGATGACCGTCACTTCCATAATTGGTGCACGCACGCGTCTTTCCACCTACATGATCCTGCAATTTCCGTTTGGCCGCCGCGGGGTCAGACCAGTCAATGTGTTATTGGCAACCACCTACATCGGTTATTTCAGCGCGACGGCAGATATTTTCGGTGGGGCCGTACATGATGCGCTGTATGCGTTTTACGGCTGGAACCTGGCGCAGGAGTTATGCACGCTGGCCGGTTGCATCGTGATGACGCTGACTGCGATGTTCGGGTTCAGGCTGATCGAACGCTTTTCCGAACTGGCGGTGCCCATATTAGCCTTGTTCATGTTGTACGTCGTGTACCTGGCATTCCGACAGACCTCGTTCGGCGAGATCGCCGCGACTTCCGGCGCCGGCGGCATCGGTTTCGGCGTTGCGGTCTCCACCGTCATCGGCGCCAATATCCTGATGGCAGTGGCCGCACCCGATCTCGCCCGTTATGCGCGCGACGACGTCGAAGCGATCAAAACTGTATCAGGACTGGCGCTGGGCTATCCGATCATAATGCTGGTTTCCGGCATCCCGACGCTGGTCATGGACGAGACCGACATTATGAAGATCATGCTGGGATTGGGTATTGCCGCGCCGGCCTTGTATATCCTGGTGTTTTCGACCTGGACAACCAATACGGTCAACCTTTATTCCGCTGTGCTGACGCTGGCGACGGTATCCACCCGCACACCCGACTGGCGGCTCGCGCTGTATGCCAGCGCGATAGGCACTGGCGGTGCGGTGCTGGGTATCATGGATTTCTTTCTGCCGTTCGTACTGTTTATCGGTATCGCGGCCACGCCGCTGGCTGGAGTCTATATCGTCGATTTTTTTGTCGTTCGGCGGGGGAACTACGATATTGAGACATTGACACAAGCGGCGGCGGTGAAATACCCGGCATTGATCGCCTGGGTCGCCGGCAGCGGTTGCGCCTGGCTTGCCACTTACGAGATCATTTCACTCACCACCGTCCCAGCGATAGATTCGTTAATCGCGGCCTCTGTGGTATATTTCCTGCTATGTTTCCGTGCAGGTAAACCGTCGAGATGAGTGTTCACGTACTAAAGCGCAGCGGACGACCGTTAAAAAATGAAGGCAAGCACACACGGGAACTGATCCTGGATGCGGCCGAGGCCATCATCGTCAGCCACGGCACCGAAGGCGTCAGACTGCAAACCCTGGCCGAGCGAGTCAACATCCGCGTGCCGTCCATTTATGCGCATTTCAAAAACGGCAGGCAGGGCGTGCTGTATGCGGTGGGCGAGCGCTATATCAGCAGTCTGGCGCGACAATTCGAATATGCCGACGGCGAAGACCCCAAACAGGCGCTGATGCGCGAGACCCGACGGCTGGTGTTGCATCTCGCGACCAATCCGGCTTATGTCAAGCTCAGCCTGGTCGACCTGGGTCATCCCGGAGGGGTGGATATACTCAACGTACCTGCCGGCGGCGATTCACTGGAGATACTGTCCAGGGGACCGTTGTCGGTCATGTACAAGCGTCTCAATCAAATGCTCAATGCCGGCAAGGAGGAAGGCGTTTTTCGCAAGAACATAGATGTCATCAGCTTTCTGCGCGCGGTGATGGGCGCTACCCTGGTCAGCCTCACCTGGCCCAGCCACTCCTCACTGGGGGGCAACCATGACAACGTAACAGAAGTGGAACAGGTGATGACACAAATCGAAGACCTGACGCAGAGACTGGTTATCTGCGCTGAGTGAAATAACGTACCTGGTTGCCAATTATTTGCTGAAAGGCGGCGGACCGCTGATGTTGATGGTTCCCACCATGCCCTGTTGTTCGTGGCCGTCCTTATGGCAGTACAGTTTCAGGTTTCTGCCCTTGGTCATGGGATAAAAGAACCATTCGACGGTGGCGCCGGGTTTGAGTTCGATATCGTTAACGGCGCCATGGATCTCAGTGATGGTCTTACCTGAACTGTCCGCGACTTCCACCTTTCGAGTGAATATGTGTGTCGCGAAGGCATCCGAGGTGAAGTAATGGTCGTCCGAACTGGGGTTGTGCAACACCAGCTTGTAGTATTTGCCCCGTTCGAAGGAAAGGTTATCCGGGACAAACTTCATTTCTTCATCGGCGGTTCCGAGGCTTACCTTGACTTCAATGGCCTGAGGACCGTGACGTTTCTCCTCGGCCCACAGTGAAGACGCGCACAACACGATGATCAATACCGCCAATTTGTGAAATTTCATAAGCTTTTCCCAAGTTGAAGGGACAATGATCACAATATCAGGAATTTTTCCTGTATTGTCAATGACATTTTCCCAAAGACTCCGGGACTCCGGGGTCGGACCAAAGTAACCTGTTGATTATGCGGGATAAAAGGATGATTAGATGCCTGATTCAATGCTTAAACAACGTTTTTTGACGGCAATAACATCACGGAGATGAATACTCAGATCAATGATCTGCGCGCGGACATGCAAGCCCAATTCGCCCAGATGCGCGAGCGCATCCACGAATTGAGCGAGCGCGTGGCCCGGATAGAAACCCGCCTGGATATAGCCGCCGATCCTGCCGGCGACCTGGACGGCTGACCCCGAGAAGACGCGTCGGGGGTCAGCAGAAGTCCCTGGATTTCAGTTGCATATTTCCGAGCCAGGGGCTGAGATCGGTACACTGTCGCGCTACGAGGTGCAATACGCCGTCCTGTTTTTGTACCACGCCGGATATTTCCAGGAGTCTGGCCGCCGTCAGCATAGCGCCTTGTTTTGCGAAGATTGAAGGCCATATCACGCTATTGATAAACCCGGTTTCATCCTCCAGGGTGAAAAACATGACCCCGGAAGAGGTAGCGGGTCGCTGGCGGCTGGTGACGATACCCGCGGCCCGGGCCCAGGCGTTGTCGCCCAATTCCCAAAGTCCTGTTGACGTGGTAACGCCCCGTTTATCCAAGCGTTTGCGTAACAGGGCCAGCGGGTGGCGGCGCAAGGTAAAGCCGATACTGGCGTAATCCGCCAGGATATTTTCCCCTTCCCGGGGCTTACGCAGCATAAGGTCGGTTTCTTCTTCGCCAGGCGCGGAGAACAGGGGAGCGCCTGGTCCCGGGTCCAGGACATCCCAGCAGGCGCGGTGACGGTCTTTGCCGATGCCGTTCAAGGCATCGGCGTCTGCCAGACTCATCAGGTCTCCTTTATCCAATCCCGTACGCGCCGCAATATCCTGTACACTGGCATACCTGCCCTGTTTTCGCTCAAGCGCCAGGACATGGGCGCCGGCATGGGACAAGCCCTTGACCAGGCGCAAACCCAGGCGCAGGGTTGCGAGCGTTCCGGCCTGCCCCGGGGCGCCCTCCAGGGTGCAATCATAATTGCTCTCGTTCACGTCAACGGGCAGAACGGTCACGCCATGGCGCTGAGCGTCCTGCACCAGTTGCGCCGGCCGGTAGAACCCAAGAGGCTGGCTGTTCAGCAGGGCACAGGTGAAAGCGGCCGGGTAATAATATTTCAACCAGGATGACACGTAAGCGAGCAGGGCAAAGCTGGCGGAATGGGATTCGGGAAAGCCGTATTCGCCAAATCCTTTTATCTGGTTGAAGATCTGGCGCGCAAAACTTTCCGGGTAGCCCCGCGCTTTCATGCCGCCCAACAATTTTTTTTCAAACGGCTCCAGTCCGCCCTTGCGGTGCCATGCAGCCATGCAACGCCGCAGCTGATCCGCTTCCCCCGCGCTGAACCCCGCAGCGACCATCGC
>JAAXHV010000193.1 GCA_012270695.1 Gammaproteobacteria bacterium
CCGCGTGACGCCACCTGGGGGTTCGGCGTGGTATTTTCAGATGATACACTGCGCGGCTTCATGGAGGCAGACGCGCCCAGTTACAAGCGCATCGTTGAGCAGTTCGCCTATTGGGACAAGATAGAGACGCGGATACATGGAGAAAAAGTGATCAGCGGTGGGCATGGGTTTTGTGGCATGTCGCGCTTGAAGTTGCTGAATGCTCTTCACGATCGTTGTGATGAACTGGGTGTAAACCTGGAATTCAACATTGATATTACCCACCTGGCGCAACTTGAAATAGACAAGCAAGATCTCGTGATTGCCGGCGACGGCATCACCTCCATGCTGCGCAGCGCCTACGCCACGAAATTTGGGACAACCATGGATTGGCGCTCCAATCGTTTCTGCTGGTTGGCGACTACCTTACCGCTTGACAGTTTTATCTTTATTTTCCGCAGGAACGAACATGGTTGGTGGTGGGTGCACGGCTATCGCTATGAGGAAGGCATGTCCACCTGGATCGTGGAATGCAGTCATGAAACCTGGATAAACGCCGGGATGGATACGTTTTCCGAGGATGATACCCGGGCTTATATCGAAGAGGTGTTCAAACAAGACCTGCAGGGCCATCCCATCATCACCAACCGCTCACTCTGGCGCGAGTTTCCAGTGGTGACGAATGACAGACTGTATTATAAAAACATAGTATTGCTGGGAGACGCGGGTCGCTCGGCGCATTTTTCCATCGGTTCCGGTACCAAGCTGGCCATGGAAGACGCCATCACGTTGGCAGATATCTTCCGGCAGCAGGGAAACGCCGTCAACTCCGTCCTGGATGCTTACCAGCAAGCGCGTAAACCGGAAGCAGATCGGTTGCAGCGCACCGCGGTCACCAGCCTGCACTGGTTTGAAAACGCAGACCGTTACGCGCAGCAGGATGCGCAGCAATTCACATTCAACATGATGGTGCGTTCAAAACGCGTGACCTATGAAAACCTCAGGTTACGCGATCCTGCGTTCATCCGATCCATAGACAAATGGTTTGCCGGATACACCCGCAGGTTGACGGGTTACCATGACATTGACACGGAAAACCCCGCGGTGCCGATGTTTCAGCCATTCAGGATAGGCCAGCTGCGCATCGAAAACCGGGTCCAGCTTTCTGCCATGTGTCAATATTGCGCGACTGACGGTATGCCGGAGGACTGGCATTTTGTTCATTACGGTTCCCGGGGTATTGGCGGCGCCGGAATCGTCAGTACGGAAATGCTGTGCACATCGGCAGAAGGGCGAATTACACCCGGTTGCGCCGGTTTATGGAACGACGGGCAAACGGAACAATGGCGGCGCATTACCGCGTTCATCCATGCCCACAGCAAGGCGAAAGTGTGCGGGCAGATCGGTCATGCCGGACGTAAGGGCGCGACCTGCATTCCATGGCAGGGAGGGATAGACGAACCCCTGCCGGAAGGGGCCTGGGAGCTCATTGGCCCTTCACCGTTACCCTACCTGCAACATGGCAGGATACCCCGGGAAATGTCCGGGGAGGACATGGACAAGGTGGAAGCTGATTTCGTCAACGCGACAGGGAATGCCGCGAGCGCCGGGTTTGACATGCTCGAAGTACACATGGCGCATGGCTATTTATTATCTTCTTTTATCAGTCCTTATACCAACCGGCGCGCCGATGAGTATGGCGGAGATATCAAAAACCGTGCCCGCTTCCCGCTGCGCATCCTCCGTGCCGTTCGGCAGGTATGGCCGTCCGAACGGCCCATTTCGGTAAGAATTTCGGCAACGGATTGGATCACAGGTGGATTATCCGAGCGGGATTTGCTGGATTTGGTCTCTTTGTTAAAGGAAAACGGGGCCGATATTATCAACGTCTCCACGGGACAGGTCGTCAGTCATGAGGAACCCGTTTACGGGCGCATGTACCAGGCGCCATTTGCCGACCGTATCCGCAATGAAGCGGGAATCCCGACCATCGTTGCCGGCAACATCACCAGCGCCGACCAGGTCAACACCCTGGTCGCCGCAGGCAGGACTGATCTGGTAGCCCTGGCGCGACCGATTATGAACGAACCGCAATTCGTGCTCAATGCCGCTGCCCGCTACGGTTACCGGGAGCAGTACTGGCCTGAGCAATACGAGGCAGGGAAATTCGCGGCGGAACTGAATGCCGACAGAAGCAACCAGGAAGAAATTGAACTCAGAAGCAGCGCAAAACCACCCAATCCGCAGGAAATGCTGGCTGTCGCTATAGCCCGGATTTCCCGCCAGGGGACGCAATGAATGCGCAT
>JAAXHV010000194.1 GCA_012270695.1 Gammaproteobacteria bacterium
GAGGAAGCACGTGCCCGCTGGCGGCAAAAAAACAAGCGAGAGTGCATACATTGGTGAGATATGTGGGCTGATCATAACGAACTGTATTTCACCCGCAGTCTCTGCCTGACGACTTCGGCGATGGTGTTGAACAGGAACGTTGCCAGGAACAGCACCAGGGCGGCCAGGAACAGAATCCGGTAGTGGGTGCTGCCCACTTCGGATTCCGGCATTTCCACGGCTATATTGGCGGACAGGGTGCGAAACCCTTCAAAGATATTCATGTCCATGATGGGCGTATTTCCCGTCGCCATAAGCACGATCATGGTCTCGCCCACCGCCCGGCCGAAACCTATCATGACCGCGGAGAAGATTCCCGGGCTGGCGGTAAGCAACACCACTCTCACTGCGGTCTGCCAGGGGGTTGCGCCCAGGGCCAACGATCCCATCGTCAGGTGTTCGGGCACACCGTAAACCGCGTCTTCACTGATGGTAAAAATAGTGGGAATCACGGCAAACCCCATAGCGATGCCCACGACCAGGGAGTTTCTCTGGTCGTAGGTGATCCCGAGTTCGTCTGTCAGCCACAACGGCATGTTGCCGTCGAACAACGCAATCTCCAACGGCTGGCTGAGGGCGAATGAAATCATGCCCGTACCGATAATGACAGGCAGAAGCAGTACCGCCTCCCAACCTTCCGGGACCCTGTGGCGAAGGTCATCAGGGATCCTGTTCCAGCAATAAGCCGCGATTATCACGCTGAGCGGTAACAGGAAGAAGTATAAAAACAGGCCCGGCATGTTTTGCTCCACGAACGGGGCAAACCACAGGCCGGCGAGAAAGCCGAGTATCACCGTAGGCAACGCCGCCATGATTTCAATAGTGGGCTTGACGATGTCCCGCATAAATGCAGACATGAAATAGGCAGTATATACGGCGCCCATGATAGCAAGGGGCACGGCAAACAACATGGCGTAAAATGCGGCCTTCAGCGTGCCGTACAGCAAAGGCGTGAGGCTGAATTTCGGCTCAAAATCACTGCTGGCAGAGGACGACTGCCAGATGAACTCCGGCTTGTCCCGACTCTCATACCAGACCTGGCCCCAGATGGAGGACCAGGATATTTCCGGATGCTCATTGTCTATTTCCCAGAATTGCAATGCGCCGGTCTCATCTTCCACCAACATGGCATTGGCGCGGGGGGCCACAGCCAGTTGCGTCAGCCTGTTGTCGTTGATCTTTGTCAGTTCGACGGTGCGGTGCGCGGTCGTGTGATAAATGCCCAGGTAGCCGTCATCATCCGTTGCCAGGAAGCCCTTCCTGAA
>JAAXHV010000195.1 GCA_012270695.1 Gammaproteobacteria bacterium
GATTTGACCGAATCATCATGCAGATTTTTTATCACAAAACACAGTATTTGCCATAATCACTGTCCTGGTTCAGTTCAACCTGCATGTATTAGTTTCTCCACTGGCCTTTGTGTTGTTTCGGAGAACTGAACCAAGACTGTCACAGGATTTAAAAAGACTCTTCGCCCCCCTGGTAAGCCTTGATCGGCACCCCGGACAGGGGTTCGCCACTGTCACGGCCCACGCGGTAGGTTTCCTGGAAATACAGTGAGTGGGTGCGTTCCTGGTTCATGAAATGGGGGTGCATGGAACAGACCATGTTTTCCGGTAGGACAAAGTCGAAGCCCTCGCCTATTCTTGGCATTTCGATCATGGTCATGCCGATGGAATGGCCGCATACGTGGCCGGATCGGTAACCCCGGTCAAATATTGGCCTCATACAGGCGTTGCTGGCTTCTTCGGCCGTATTGCCGACCTTCATATGTACTTTGGCCAACTCATGAAACTCCTGGTAGGCGGTCATCATTTCCTTGGTAATCTCATCCATACCTTGCGGGAACATGGGGCGGGAGAATTCGACCCAGTGGCCGCCTTCACCGGAGATCTCCAAGCCGTACATCATACCGTCGCTGTCCTCTATCGGGCGGTTGGAGGGGAATACCATCTGCGGTTCCAGGGAACCGTTCGGTCCCATCTGTATCATGTCCATGGTGTTGCGGGCGCAACCGGCCGCGGCGAAGGTATTCTCGGCAATACCCATCAGTTCCGCTTCCGTCTTGCCCGGTTCGTAGGCGCGGATGACGTCCAGCACGCCTTGCTTGTTGATCTCCATGGAATGGCGCACCGAGGCGATTTCCTCCTCGCTCTTCTGCGCGCGGGCATAATCGAACTGGATTTCAAAGTCGATAATCTCGAAGTCCTTCGCCGCCAGGGCGGAATAATCACGCACGTTGATGATGTATTGCAGACCGTAGATGCCCAGCCGCTTGACGCCCCTGCCGTGCAGGAAGTCCGCCATCCACTCGCCGCAGTGGGAGGGGAACTCGCGTTTTTCTATAAAAGTGGCCGTGTGGTCCCCCACCCAGGTCGCTTCCCGGGGGAAGACGCAGACGGGGTCGCCGTCAGCGGGGATGACCACGTAGGCATAGCGGTGCAGGATCACGAACCCGCACATGTAACGCACCGCGCCTTCAAACCCGGTGTATTCGCTGCCGCTGACCACCAGCGCATCCAGTCCTTCCTGTTCCATGGCCGCGCGGATGTTGGCGTAACGGCGTTCAATCTCGGCCTGTGTGGGTCGAAAACGGTTTATGTAATCGGTCATTTGTTAATTCCTCATCTGATATCCGGTCTGTGCGTGTCGCCGGAGGCGACAGGTTAGTTTACTGGATTCCCGCGTGCGCGGGAATGACAAAATAGCTTCCTCGTCATTCCGGGCTTGTTCCGGCATCCAGTGGAATATTGTGTCGCCAGGAGGGCGACTCTTTGTTTCACTGGATTCCCGTATGCGTGGGAATGACGAAAGCAGGCTGCGCGGGACGAATGTGAGAGTTTTTGCAAGAATGACGACTTGTGGTTTTATTCGGGATATTCCAGCGTCCAGGAAGCCTCCAGCCCCTTGATTATGGCGGCGCACGCCTCGTTCATGGGGCACGGGATGCCCAGTTCCTGGCCCAGTCTGGCGATGCCGCCATTCAGGGCGTCCACCTCGGTCAGTCTTTCCGCCATCACGTCCTGCAACATGCTGGGCGGATGGTAATAGGCCTTTTCCCTGCCGTAATCGATCAGCGCCTCCGGGTCGCTGTCCAGGGTAATCCCCAGGGCGTCCGCCACGG
>JAAXHV010000196.1 GCA_012270695.1 Gammaproteobacteria bacterium
GGCTGATGCAATCCAGCACGCAGCCGATGGTGACGTAGCCGGCGCCCGCAGGCGTATTGATCGAAACCGGGGCATCATCCGTGGGGTTGACGACCGTGCCGTGGGGAAGGACCCAGTCAATCACCCCCCACAAACCGTAATTCCATGGAATATCATGGGCCAGCATCATGAGAAAAGGGCACTCGGCATTGCTTTTCGCGCCGGGTAAGGCCACGTTCTGGGCGCCTTTTGATTGTGGTGACGACCCGGTGAAATCCATTTTTAAGGTATCGCCTTTTTTTATCAGTTTACACTTGACTGCGAGGGCGCCCTCGCTCTCAACAACTGACTCGAAATAGTGAACGGCCGAGAACTCACCATCAGGCAGTATTGTTAACCGCTGACGAATACGTTGCTCCGAGTATCTCGGTAATTCTTCGAAGATCGCCTTAACCGTGTCGAAGCCAAACTCCCTGACCGTATCCAGCAAGCGTTTCTCCGCGGCATTATTAGCTGCCATGCGCGCCCGTAATTCCAGTACCAACAGTTCCGGCTGGCGCGTCATATTCTTTATGGTTGTCTCGATGTCCTTACGGATAACGCCCCGTTCACAAAGCTTGATCCCCCACATGCTCAAGCCTTCCTGTACGCGCTCCCGGGCATTAATCTGAACTCCCCCGATATTAATACCACCCACGTCCATGTTGTGCCCGGCCGTATTTAACCAGGCAAACCGTTCGCCCTTCCAGAACACCGGCTTCAACACCTGGATATCCATCAAATGTACCGCCGCCACTTCGGGACAGTTCAGTACGAACTGGTCACCTTCAAAGATACCGGGGTTGTCCTGGTACTCCCTGGATATATAACGCCCCGCCTCCTCAAGGCACTGGGTCCATTCAACTATCCCGCCACCTACCATAATGGTGTCTCCATTTGCATTCAGGATAGCCTCTTCATGATCCCCGGCCTCCGTTATGATTGCATTGCCTGAGACGCGCGCCATTGTGTAGTAGGCTTCATTGACAATTTCCTCCAGGCGATGCCGGAGAATTTCGAAAGTTATCGGGTCAAGGTTGCCGCTCATTTGGTTACCCTTATATTCATACGAGTTCGATATTTTTAAATCCGTCCAGCGAAGCAGTGAAATCCGGCGGCACTACGATCGTAGTCTCATCGGCCTCTATAATCGCCGGACCATCGACTACGTTGCCCGGCAATAGTTTTGCAAAATCATATAATGCAGTTTCGATAAACCCATCGCCTTTGAAATACGCCTGCCTGCTTCCTTTAATTCCAGCGGCCGGATCTTTTCCCGCCAGG
>JAAXHV010000197.1 GCA_012270695.1 Gammaproteobacteria bacterium
CAGGGCGCAGGCCAGCGATGCGCGCCTGGCCGGCAAACGCGCCAGCCAGATCAGCAGAACAGCACTGATGCCCGTTGTCAGAATAATAAAGAAATAACGCTGCCAGCCTCCCGCGTCGCGGAGAAAACTGAATGCAGCGCCGCTGTTGTGGACCAGGGTCAGGTTGAATCCCGGGAATAGCGGATGGGCCTGGTTATACGTCAGCCACTGACTGGCCGCGGACTTGCTCAACTGGTCGAAGACGACGATCAGCAGGGTCAGCCAGAGCCAGCGCAGATTTGCGGTCTTCATTTTATTACCACAGAGGACACAGAGTTATCCGCCGATAATCATGCCTGTTCTCAAGCAAAATAACGAGTCTCTCCCTCACCCGTGACGTTGAGCACACAGCGACCACACAGGTCCGGATGCGCAGGGCTGCTGCCTATGTCCTCACAGTGATGCCAGCAACGCACACATTTGCCGTAAGCTGACGCCGTTACTTCAAGCCACAATCCATCCAACTCGCTCTGCCGGGCGTCTTCGGACCTGTCCGTTTCTGCGCAGACATCGGCACGGGATGTAATGAATATGAAGCGCAACTCATCGCCAGGGTATTCCAGGGCGGTCCTGAGCGCGCCGTTGCAATATATTCGCACTTCCGCGTCCAGGGATGATCCGATGGCGCCGGCAGTGCGCAGGTGTTCCAGTTCCCGGCTGACCTCCTCGCGCACTTTTATGACCGTGGGCCAGTGTTGTTCTGTGGTTACCGCAGGAAAGTCCTCATACCACTCTTCCAGGAAAACCGATTCATGACGTTGCCCCGGCAGGTGTTGCCAGATTTCATCGGCTGTGAAGCTCAGGACGGGCGCAAGCCAGCGCACGAAGGCCTCGGCTATATGGAACATGCTGGTCTGGGCCGAACGCCGCGGCAGGCTGCGCCGTTGCAGTGTATACATGCGGTCCTTGATAATATCAAGATAGAAGCTTCCCAGGGTCACTACGCAGTAATGATGCAGTTTCTGGTAGATTAAATGGAACTGGAAATCACCGTATGCCCGGATGATCTCCTCCTGCAGCTTAACTGTCTCGACCAATACCCATTTATCCAGTTCCAGCAGCTCCCCGGCAGGCACGCTATCGGCATCCGGGTCAAACCGGTCCAGGTTTGCCAGCAGGTAGCGGGCTGTGTTCCGGATCCTGCGATAGGCGTCCGCCATACGTTTGAGGATCTCATCGGAGACATTCATCTCACCCCGGTAATCGGTGGCGGAAACCCATAACCGCAACACATCCGCCCCCAGGGTTTGCATGACTTTCTGTGGCGCTATCACGTTCCCCAGCGACTTGGACATTTTCATGCCCTTCGCATCAACGGTGAAGCCGTGGGTGAGCACGCCGCGGTAGGGCGCCTGCTTTCTCATGCCGACCGAGGTCAACAATGACGACTGGAACCAGCCGCGGTGCTGATCCGACCCCTCAAGATAGAGATCCGCGGGGAAGGTCAGCCTCTCATCACGTTCCAGAACAGTGGCATGAGTCACGCCGGAATCAAACCACACATCCAGGATATCCGTTACTTTCTCGTAACGTCCAGCCTCTTCTCCGAGCAATTCCCCGGCATCGAGTTCAAACCATCCATCTATGCCTGCCTGTTCTATCTTCCGGGCAGCCGCCTCGACCAGGCGCGCACTGTCCGGGTGCAAATCCCCTGACTGCTTATCAATAAATACCGCTATCGGCACCCCCCAGGTACGTTGCCGGGAAATACACCAGTCGCTGCGCTCATTCACCATGTCGTGTATCCGCTGGCGGCCCCAATCGGGCGTCCAGTTCACCTTGCCGATCCCCCGTAAGGCGCCGGTCCGCAAGTCCTGGGCATCCATACTGAAAAACCATTGTGGTGTCGCCCGGAAAATCACCGGTGATTTATGCCGCCAGCAGTGAGGATAACTGTGGCGCACCGTTGTTTCCACCAACAGATGCTTCCTGTCGATCAGAACTTCAATGATATGGGAATTAGCTTTGAATACGTGTTCGCCGGCAAACAGCTCCGTGTCATCGCGGAAACAACCGTTATCGCCCACCGGGTTGCTGACAGGCAAGCCGTACTTGTTGCCCACGTTAAAATCGTCCACTCCGTGACCCGGCGAGGTATGTACCGCGCCGGTGCCGGTTTCAAGGGTTACGTGGTCCCCCAGTATCACCGGGACCCGGTAGGCATAAAACGGATGTTGCAGTTCCAGTCCTTCCAGTTCTGTTCCCTTAAGTGAAGCCAGAATCCGGTAGTCCTCGATACCGTAGCGATGCAATGCTGACGTTGCCAGTTTTTCAGCCAGGATCAGCCGCTCCCGGCCACGTTGCGATTTACACTGGACGACAACATAGTCAAACTCCGGATTGAGAGCCACGCCCCGGTTTCCCGGCAGGGTCCAGGGCGTGGTCGTCCAGATTACCAGG
>JAAXHV010000198.1:0-2352 GCA_012270695.1 Gammaproteobacteria bacterium
GCACAGGTGGTTAAAAATCTTGCAAGAATTTTTGACACCTGTACAAAAATCTGGGATTAACTCAAGATATAAAACGTTATTTTGAATTTTATTGCTCTGCCTGGACGCGGGTGGTGACCCATAAGAGAATCGCACACACGATTGCGCTGACAACATTAAGCATGGAAACGGCCTTGAAACCGGCTGTTTCTATCAGTATCCCACCAAGATAAGGCCCTGCGCCAAGACTTAACGAGAACGCGCCGCCCGTCGCGGCAGCCCAGCGCCCCAGAGGGTCGAGCACGGCTGCCACGGTAAGCAGGAATGTCAGCAGGAAAACCAGTGTGATGCTTTCCAGCAGAGCGCCTGCAATATATGCCGGCAATGCCTCTACATGAATTACCATCAGGATAGCTGCCAGGTGCAGCAGGATGCCTCCAATCAAAGGTATGCGGAGGCCGATTCGTCTCTCAAGAGCGCCGGCAATCCCTGCGCCCAGGGCGCCGAAGATGACGACCGCAGTGAAAATATCACCGATACGTTCAATCGGCAGCTCCAGTCTTACTCCAAGCCGCTCCAGGAATGCGAAATACGCCATCATGCTGGCTCCCGTGATGAAGGTGGCAAGCAGGAGGGCTACTCCGGGTCTCTGGTTTTGCAGTGCTCCCGGTCGTGTCGACATAGCCGCCTTGCGGTAATCGGGAAACTCGACAAGTACAGGTAACACCATCAGGGTGAGAAATGCGGGTCAGACACGGAGGATGCAGGTCGGGTGATTTCATGATGCTACATGGGATTTTCACAACCAGCAACTTTTGACAAGTAATAGGATGATCACACAGAATACGACTCAAACATATGAATAATAAGATCGTTATCGAACCTAAATCCGGTAAGGCAGTTCGGGTAAAACGAGGGCAGGTTCTGCGGGTGGAAGACCTGGACGGCGGCCAGGTCGCTGATTTCGTCTGCTTCTCACTGAACGATTACGCGGAAAAATTCTCCCAGGCTAAAACCCGGGTGCGCAATTGGAGCACCCGCCTCACGGTTGGCTCTCAACTCGTATTACGATGCTTGTGGTAATTGGTGGTTCATACTGATAATGAGAAAAGGTAATTCCTGAAAATAGAGTTATCCGTGGTACTAATATAAAAGCAAAACCGTTCGGTACAACTGGGATGGCTAAAGAAAACCCGAAAAATCCTGATTTCGATGGGTTCATCAATATCATTCGCAAGCGGCGCAGCGTGCGCCGGTTTGAGAAAGGGCGTTCCATCTCCCGTGAAGTACTCGAGCGTATAGCCGAGGCCGGGCGTTGGGCGCCGAGCGGCGCAAACGTGCAGCCCTGGGACTTCATCGTTGTGGAAGACCCTGAAATGCGGGATCGGATCGTGGAGGTTTTTTTACGGCAGGCCGACCGGCTGAAGAAATACGCGAAGGGTTTTCCGTCCGTCTACAAAAGTTACCTCAACAATACTGTTGCTATCTTCATCGTATTGGGAGACCGACGCTGGAATATCAATTTTCCCCATGGCGTAACGCCGGAAAGCGAAGCGGATTACCAGCAGAACAACGAGAATATCTTTTATTGCTCCATTGGCGCGGCAATACAGAATATACAACTGGCGGTCACTGCCAACGGCTTGACTTCGGCCTGGCTGTCCGGCGGCGGTGAGCAACAGACCAACGATGAGTTGAGCGAATTGCTGGGATATCCTCCGTTTCTCAGGGCCTACGGCACCATCCCTGTCGGCTTTCCGGCAAAAGATGTCTCTTCAAGGTACCGCCGGCCATTGCAGCAGGTGATACACTGGAACCGCTTTGATGCGAAAAAGTTCAGGACTGATGAACAGGTGCAGTTTTATTTTGAAAGCCTGCGTCCTTTTGCCATGTACAGGAACAAAAGCGAACTGAGCGACTGGGAAGATTTCGAGGAACGGCTCGGCGAATGGCAGGAGGCATTTACCACGGAGTGCACCAATCCCTCCGGAAAACTGCCGTAACCGATAGCGTCCCGGTCTTATTGCTTTAACCTTATACTGCGATAAGATGTGTATCTTTCGATACTGTGGTTGCTTGATTCTTGGGTAAATCCAAAAACATGCGGGTTAAACGCATACTCATCGCCAACCGTGGCGAGATTGCCATTCGGGTCATACGCGCCGCAAAAGAGATGGGTATCGGCACGGTCGGCATTTTCTCAGAGGAAGATCGCCTTGCCCTGCACCGGTTCAAACCTGATCAGTCGTACCAGGTAGGTATCGGCCGCGGGCCGGTAGAGGCGTACCTGGACGGCGCGGATATACTGCGTGTAGCTGTCGAGTTCGAGTGTGATGCGCTGCATCCGGGCTATGGCTTTTTATCCGAGAATGC
>JAAXHV010000198.1:2452-2730 GCA_012270695.1 Gammaproteobacteria bacterium
CAGGCCGGGATTCCCGTGATGCCGGCATCCGCACCGTTACCTGTGGACGAACAGGAAACGGAACAAATCGCCAGGGCAATCGGCTTGCCGTTGATGCTGAAAGCCAGTTGGGGCGGCGGCGGGCGCGGCATGAGGGTCATCAGGGAGTTCAAGGGAATGCATGATGCGGTAAAGCGGGCGCGCCAGGAAGCCAAAACCTCTTTCGGCAGTGATGAAGTATTTTTCGAAAAGCTGGTTGAGAATGCCCTGCATATCGAAGTGCAAATTCTCGGCGATCA
>JAAXHV010000199.1:0-270 GCA_012270695.1 Gammaproteobacteria bacterium
TATGAAAAGGATTATCAAAGTACTGGCTGTCTGTTTTGCCGTGCTCGCTTACGGTCAGGATTACGGGCAACAGGCGACTCCGGTCAAATACACGGAGGCGGTCAATAAACCGGTCGAACAGACCGTGCAGTTACCGGGTTACCTGGAAGCGCCCAACGTCAGTGTACTGGCCGGTGAAATAAGCGGTCTGGTAACGGAGCTCAAGGCGAGGGAAGGAGATCGGGTCACCAGGGGACAACCCCTGGTCGTGTTGCGTACCACACCACTGGA
>JAAXHV010000199.1:318-8791 GCA_012270695.1 Gammaproteobacteria bacterium
GCTGGTAGAGAGAAATGCCATATCGCAGCAGGAGTTGGACGAGGCCCGCTATGAATTCGATGCTTGGCAAGGCCGGATTGATGCCTTGCGCGCCGAGGTGGCCGGTATTCAATTGGATATAGAACGGAGCACGATCCGCGCGCCGTTCAACAGCGTAGTCGTTTCCCGCCATACCGAAGTGGGGCAGTGGAGCGACGTCGGCGAGCGGGTACTGGAGGTGTTGTCAACGGATACCCAGGAAGTTCACGTCGACGTACCGGAGAAGTATTTCAACGGGCTGAAGGCTGGCGCCGGCGTAAACGTCACGTTTGACTCTGTCCCGCAGCAGGAGTACACAGCGTATATCCGCGCAATCATTCCCCGGGCAGACCCCGGCGCCCGTACCTTCCCCGTGAAACTGCGCTTGACGGAAGCCAGTGAAAAAATCGGCGCCGGTATGATCGCACGGGCAACTTTTGCGTTGGGAGATACCAGTCCGGGTACCCTTGTGCCCAAGGATGCCATTGTCCGGCAGGGAAACAATACCGTGGTATTCCTGGTCGATAAAGGCAACGCTGTTCCCGCGCCGGTTATGGTGGGTAATGCGATGGGTTTATGGACGGTGGTGAACGGCGCCGTCTCTCCCGGAGACAAGGTGATCACACGCGGCAATGAAAGGTTGCAACCCGGGCAACCGGTGCAGGCTGAACCGTTACCGTATCCGTTTCCATGAACTTCATAAAGGCCTGTATCCGCTATCCGGTTTCCACCGCGGTAGGCGTCATTTTCCTGATCCTGTTCGGCTTTGTTGCATTATTCAATTTGCCAATCCAGTTGACCCCGGACGTCACCAAGCCGGAAATAACGGTGACCACTATCTGGCCCGGCGCCAGTCCCCTGGAGGTAGAGCGGGATATCATCGACGAACAGGAAGAAGAGCTTAAATCACTGGAAGGACTGGTCAGAATGCGTAGTGAGAGCCATGACGGCCAGGGCATAGTCACACTAAGGTTCCAGGTCGGCACCGATAAGGATGCGGCCAGGCTCAAGGTATCGAACCGGCTTGACCAGGTGGAATCTTATCCATCCAACGTCGAAAAGCCGATAATTTCAGGGCAGGCAGGTGTTTCAGGAGCGATAGCCTGGTTTCACCTGGACCCCACCCGGGAAAACAGTTTCGATGGGGATATTTCCACATTGTATGACTTCGTCGATGATTACATCATCCCGGAGCTGGAGCGTGTGGAGGGCGTATCAGCATCCAATATCTATGGCGGTCGCGAAGCGGAAATCCACGTCATCGCAGACCCGACAAAACTGGCCCTGCGCCAGGTAACGCTGGTTGAACTCGCAGATGCCATAGAACGCGAAAATCGTAACTACAGCGGAGGTGATTTCGACGAAGGGAAGCGCCGCTATGTCGTACGTACGGTTGGCGAGTACCAGTCCCCGGAAGACCTGGAGGATATCGTGGTTGCCAGCCGCAATAACGTGCCGATTTATCTTCGTGACGTGGCAAGGGTTGTGCTGACTCACGAAAAGCCCAGAGGCGCGATATTCAGTTTGAATAACCCCACCATTGCCATGAACATACAACGCCAGGTCGGCGCTAACGAACTGGATGTCATGGCGCAGGTGAAGGAGAAGGTCGAGAGGATAAACAACGAATTACTGGTGCCCCGGGGACTTTACCTGGAGCATGCCTGGGACCAGACCGCGTACATCAACAGCGCCATAGAACTGGTACGCAACAATTTGTTCATCGGCGGCAGCCTCGCCATCTTGGTGCTGTTGCTTTTCCTGCGTAACGCCGGCAGTACGCTCATCGCCGCGCTCACCATCCCCATCAGCATTGTCGGCACCTTCCTGATGATGGCCGTGTTCGACAGGACGATAAACGTGATCAGCCTGGCCGGTATGGCGTTTGCTACCGGCATGGTGGTGGATAATTCCATCGTCGTCCTGGAGAACATCTACCGGCACAGGCAGAGAGGAAAATCATTCTTCAGCGCAGCCTACGAGGGTGTCACCGAAGTATGGGGCGCCGTGCTTGCCAGTACCTTGACGACCATTGCCGTATTTGCCCCGGTGATTTTGATTGAAGAGGAAATAGGAAAATTATTTGCTGATATCGCTGTGGCCATCAGTTGTGCAGTGGGTCTTAGCTTGATCGTGGCGATCACCGTTATTCCCACCATGTCGGCGCGCATGCTCCGGGTTGCCGGCAGGGATAGCGGCTTCCACAACCTGTGGGGCGGCGTACCTGTGGCTGCACTGGTAAGGGATAAGATAGCGTCCCTGTCTTACTGGATAAATGCCTCGGTAATGCGTCGGTTGCTCATAGTCGGTGTGGTGGTGGCCCTGGCGCTGGGGATCAGTATTGCCATAAAACCGAAGACAGAATACCTGCCCACGGGTGATACGGATTTTTTGTTCGGACTGCTGCTGCCGCCGCCGGGCTACACCGTGGCTGAGCGGGCCAGGATACATGACCAGTTCGCCGGCGCCATGCAATATCTGAAGTCCTATCCTCCGGGTACGCAGGAGGCGGAGTCTCTGCCGGGCGCTGGGCTGGATACGTTTTTTTTCGGCTTCGAAGGCGGTGTGATATTCATGGGAGTCACCCCTAATGAACCGCGCCGGACCAACGAGTTGATCCCCGTCTTCCAGCAGGCCATGGCAAGTGTTCCGGGCGCCATCCCGATACTGCAACAATGGAGCATCTTTGAGGATGACGCCGGCGAAGGCCGCTCTATCGATGTGGAAATCAAGGGGCCGGAACTGGAACGACTCATTGCCCTGGGTGCGGAAATCTTTGCAACGACCTACCAGGTGTTACCCGGCGCCCAGGCCTTTCCCATACCCGGCCTGGACCTGGGCAACCCGGAAGTGCAGGTCATGGTAGACCGGCGCCGGGCCGCGGAACTCGGCATAAGCAATCGTGATCTGGGTTTCTCGGTGGACGCCCTGGTGGACGGCGCCAAGGTCAGCGATTACCAGTATGAAGGCAAGGAAATCGACATACGCCTGAAAGCCGAAGAAGGGGTTGCCCACAATACCCATACCTTGGAACAACTGCCTATCGCCACGCCGGACGGTCGTCTCGTGACGCTCGGCGCTATCGCTGACGTATCTCTCACTTACGGCCCTGTTCAGGTCAATCACCGGGAACGGGAGCGCACCATCACCATCCGCATCCTGCCCGACTTTGAGATGCCGACTGAAGCCGCCATGGAAATCATACAGGAAGAGATCGTCAATCCCATGAAGCAGCGGGAAGAGAGCAGCGGGCTCTATCGGATAGAGTTGACAGGTAGCGCCGATAAACTGGTGAGCGCAGGCGACGCACTGAAGTGGAATTTGATACTGGCGTTGATCATCACTTTTCTGCTCATGTCCGCGCTGTTTGAGAGTTTCCTTTATCCTTTTGTCATCATGTTCAGCGTCCCCCTGGCCATGCTGGGCGGTTTTCTCGGCCTGGCCCTGGTCAATGTGGCCATCGCTTATCAGCCGCTGGACGTCTTGACGATGCTGGGGTTCATCATTCTCCTGGGCACGGTCGTCAACAACCCCATCCTCATCGTACACCAGTCCCTGAACCACATCAGGAAAGAGGGTATGGAAGCCCACGTCGCAATCAGGGAGGCGGTGCACAGCCGTATCCGCCCCATCTTCATGAGCGCCGGCACCTCGACGTTTGCCATGTTACCCCTGATCCTCGCGCCGGGAGCGGGTTCTGAGCTGTACCGGGGCATAGGCGGCGTAGTGATCGGCGGCCTGCTGCTATCCACCGTGTTCACCCTGTTCATCGTCCCCGCCATGCTCAGCCTGGTGTTCGACCTGCGCAAACTGCTGACCGGAAGGCCGGACGGCGCAGTCATCGCAGAAGCCCTGCCGGATTAATCGGTTGATTAGCATCAACAGGGCACACTTGCCCTTACCCGGGAATCAGGAAATATTCCGAATTCTGATTGCAGGATTGGTTATAGTGGTCTCGGGAAGTTACGCTTTGGATAACAGGAGATAACTATGAAGGTAACATACACGATCATAAGCGTGGGTGTCGCGTTAGCCTTGGTGATTGTGGTTAATGGAAACATCATGCGTCAGGACATACGGGATATACAAACAGTATCGTGAATATCGAGTCCAAGGTGTCTGTGATAGAAGGACAGTTGGCCCTGCTGATTGATGCATGGGATACCAAGGCATCTAATCCTATACCTTATAACATAATGTGTTGCTGTCTGCGGGCAGCCGCTATAATTTTCCGACAATTCGAATCGACGTGATAATGTAAATGCGCTTTGGCATGACAGAGTTTGCATAGACAGGTCAGGTTATCATCACGGTTATTCCGTTTGTCAGCATTCTTGTGGTGTACATCTAAACACCGCTGAGCTTCGCGTTGATTTAGCCTTACTCCGCATTTTTCACAGGTGAAATTTCGAGACCTGCGAAATTTTTTGGAGATATCGCTCCAATTCTGAGGATACCCGGTACGTAATGTAGCTAGCCGTGCATCCGCCATTTCTCTTTTGAATATATCAAATTGTTGCCACAGGAGATTAAGTGCTTCTTCAGCATTAAACTGGTTAGTGATTTTTTCCCGTATAGATTTTTCCATTGAATAGTTGAAGCAATGGTATTCCGATTCTGCAAGGCAATTTTGACACGGGAAAAGCTTCACTTGACGCTCTTCGGTATTGTGCCAACCTTTCCTGATGTCAATGTAATATCTGTCATCTTTCCGATTAGTCACTCGATATCGTTCAAAACGTCCCTTCTGCTTCATGTCATGTAGAGTTCTACACACCCTGAAGTGAATTTTCTTGCATTGCCTTTGCGTGAGATTTGAGGCTGGTCCAAGGTTGGTATGATCACGAATGTAAGCGAATACCGGTTGTCCGTTACGAATTAAAAGACCACTTGGGTTGAATAGGCTTTCTACTCCCAAACCCTCCATGTCGATATCAATCGCTTCTTTGGGCGGATGCGGAATAAATTGTGCTTGCTTGCCTCCGACTCGCTGGCGGATTTCACTCAATCGGGCAGCGATGCGCCGGTCATCGATTTTAACCATACATGCCCGCCTTTCGACAGGACGCGGTCATGAGTCGAAATTCCACCCGCCGCGAGCGTACCCGATCTTCTTTACCATCCACAGTCAGGATTAAGCGGCTGGATGACAAACCGTTAGCGGTAATATGTGCCCTGGCCCACTCAGTATATTCCTTCGATATCGGCAGTTTCATGATAAACAACAAGATTGTGCGAGTGCGTCTTTGTGACAAGTCCATATTCATAAAATAAGCCTCACCCTCATCACGAGTCCCGCTCCAGTCACTGGAAGTATGTCCCTCGATTCGTATTTCACGAATATCTTCGCGATACTGCTCTGAGTGTATGATCTTCATGTAGCGTGGGAAAAAATCTCGCAGTATGTCAGCAAAGCGCGGTCGTATATGAGCCTCGCCGGCCTCGAACAAGACCTCAGGGCTACGGAAACGGATAGTCAAATCCTCCAGTAGTTCTACGTCCCAGGTAGCAAAATCTGATTCGAATTCTGTCGCTAACACTTGGTAGATTTTGTCACATTCCTCCCTGTACGTGCTTTCCGCTGTCACGACTGTGCGAACGAAAATAATGGCAATAAACATAAAGATGAGCATCAAAGCCGCCATCAGGTCGGAAACAGGTGCCCACTGTTCGCTGTCGTCCGATTTGCCGAAGCTGAGATTCATTATCTTTGCCCCTCAGCCCGAATAACTTCTGCGACACGTTCTGCTATGGATACCATATTTTCTCCCCAAGCACGGGCTACCCGATCAATTTCACGGTTTATTTCTTGGGTAAATTTGTTGATAGCGGAGTCAACAATCCCTGTCACCTGATTAGCAGAATCACGCTGCGTTTTCTCAAGAGTTTCTCGCATTCCGGCGGCGAGGGATTCTACATTCTCCGTGTGTAAGCGGGCAATGCGACGGGTTTCCTCTTCAGCCTGTCGTATAGTAGCTTCCAGTTCGTTGAATCCCCGTGCACTTTGCGCTAAATCCGCGCCAACCTTGTCGAGATGTTGCTTGATCACAGGGAATGAATTCAAGGCTTGTTGGCGCATTGCTGCGAATGCCTCTAACTGATGATTCAGTAATTCTACATTATCACGAGCGTCTCCAACTGCTTCCCGCAACTGTTCCATTGTCACCGGGATTTTTTGGCAATCCGTCGCGATTTGCGCAATGCGCTCCGCTGTCAAGTTGAAGGCATTGGTCAGTTGCTCCACTTGATTTCGGTGGTCCTCCTGCCATTTTTTTATGGCCTGGGTAGCTGTATTAAATTCGATAAACGTGCTACCGAATTGCTTAATCAACGCTTCCTCTATGTTTGCGATTAACTGCTTGAGGGATTCTCCTAATTGTTTGCCTATTATGTCGCGTATTTCCTCTATTAAGCTTTTCAGATTTTCTATTAATGCAACGCGGATTGTATCGCTGAACCCGTCCAGCTTCTTGAATCCATCGCGGTTTTCATCACGCATTTTTTGCATCTGCGTGACCATGCTGGAATCACCTTCTCCGGCGATGGCTTGCTTGATTGCATCCAATCTTTCGAGAATTTCGCGTTGCTCGGGCGATGTAACTGGTTTAAATGCCTCCAATCTTGGTAACAAACTATCCAGGGAAACTGACAAGCGGCCACCGATCATTCGGAAAGTAATCGAAGAACCAATACCGAGCAGACTTGTCACGAAGGCCGTCTTCATCCCATTAAGCAAAGCTTCTATGCTGTCATTAATGTTTCCTGGCGAAAAATCCAGAGGATACAGCGCAATAAAGATTCCACAGAAGGTCCCGAAAATGCCTAGACTCGTCATCAGGGCGGGTGCTGCTTGACGGAACTTGTCTGACAGTAAGCCGAGAAGAAAAAACAGAATAAGTAAGACGACAACAGTCCATATAATTCCATCTTCGCCTAAGCTTGCGAGCATGCTGTAAATAACTTCTGTCATGACTATATGAGATGTGTGCTTGTCGTTTAAAAGGTGGAGACTATAATCTTTTTGGCGCTGGTTCTGTTAGCCGTATATCTTGAAAGAGGTCAGAATTTATAGATTTCAGCCTACTCTCCGCTATTTCCACATACCGGGCTTCCTGCTCTATACCTATACTTCTCCTGTTCAGTTTTCGTGCGACAGCACAGGTTGTGCCGCTGCCTAAAAACGGGTCTAAAACCAGGTCTCCTTCGTTGCTGCTCGACAGGATCACCCGTTGTAACAGGGCTTCCGGTTTCTGTGTTGAATGGGCTTTTTTGCCGTGTTCATCCTTGATCCGTTCTGCTCCCGTACAGAGCGGGATGTGCCAGACGGAGGTCATCTGTTTGCCGTCGTTCAGTTGCTTCATTACCTGGTGGTTGAACGTGTATTTCTTCTGTTTCTCCGACTTTTTTGCCCAGATCAGGGTTTCCGTTGCATTAGTGAATCGTACCCCTCTGAAGTTGGGCATGGGATTGGTCTTGTGCCACTGCACGTCGTTGAGGATCCAGTAACCCAGGTCCATCATGATCTTGCCTACCCGGAAGATATTGTGATACGAGCCGATCACCCAGATTGTGCCTTCGTCCGCCAGCACTCGCCGGCAGGCGCTCAACCATTGTCGGGTGAATTCATCATAGCTCTCGAAAGACGAGAATTGATCCCAGGTATCGTCAACACCGTCCACCAGGGTTTGATTGGGCCTGTATAACTCCTGCTTGAGTTGCAGGTTGTAGGGGGGGTCGGCAAAGATGAGCTTGACCGATTTTTCCGGTAATTCGGGCAGGATATCAATACAGTTACCGGTATAGATACGGTAGTCCGATCCACTGAGGTCACTTTGTAAACATGATGATTTCTGTTTCATGGGCACTGTGGCAGTTTACTCAAGGTGAAATCAGTGTAGAAGAAGAGAAATCTGGGGTCAGGGTAGAAATACCCAACGATAAATCATCTCCATCTTCCAAACTGACTGTATTTTTACTCTGACCCCAGGGTTCTACTCTGGCTCCAATTAAATCTGTCATAAAGGATATCCTTGACCAGCAGGTCCGTGATATCTGTTGAACAGACCGACTGCAGGCCCCGCCATGCCGGTACGCTGTTGACTTCCAGCACCAGGTAGTTGCCTTGTGTATCGCGAATGATGTCGACGCCGCCGTAGAGGATGCCCGTTGCCTTCGAAGCGGCTTCGGCCAGGCGTCGTAATGCCGGGCTGAGAACGGCCGGTAGGCACTCGCCGCCACGGGCGCGGTTGGTGACCCAGTGCTCGGAAATACGCTCCATGGCCGCCACCGCTCGATGATTGATGACAAAAACCCGCCAGTCACGGCCATTGTGATCATCCTGGTCGATAAACTGCTGCAGGTAATAGACACCGTTGATCAGGTCCGCGTCCAGTTGATAATCCTCCGAGTCGATCAGTTGCAGGCCGCGCCCGCAATTGCCGAACAGGGGTTTCTG
>JAAXHV010000200.1:0-653 GCA_012270695.1 Gammaproteobacteria bacterium
ACCTTGTCCTGGATCTCGCGGCCCAGCGCCCGGGGCACCTGACCGTTGCGCTCGACTTCGTCTTCAAGCGGGTAAAGCTCGTTCTCGACGAAGCCCCTGACGGTGTCCACCACCAGTTGCTGTTCATGACTCAATCCGAATTCCATTGCCGCCTCATAGTTTTATTTCCGTAACGAGCGATTTGGTGAGATATCCGGGTTAGCTACCATTTGAAAGTGTAATATAGAAGAATCAGCGGAAACTGTTCGGGTTGATTTGAAAAACACACGACACGTCTTTATGCGCAGGCGACAATGTTAATTCATCCGCGATCCGGCACGCGCATACAGGGTGGTTGACGGCGGGGGTTCGGTGATCATCTCCCATAAACATCGGTTCATATTCTTCGCCGTCCCCAGGACCGCGACCCATGCCCTGCGCCAGGCTCTCAGGCCGTGCCTGGGTGAAGAAGATTGGGAACAGCAGGCCCTGTTCGGCAAACAGAGCATACCGCTTGCGGAAATAGCCACCATCGGGCATGGCCATGTTTCTTTTCAACAGCTGAGAGCGTGTCTGCCGGCGCAAACCTTATCGTCTTATTTCAAATTCGGCTTTGTCAGGAATCCCTTTGACCGGTTTGTTTCCACCTGTTTTTTCCTGAACCGCCAAAACCC
>JAAXHV010000200.1:703-2704 GCA_012270695.1 Gammaproteobacteria bacterium
ACTACGTTGGCCGTTATGAAACCCTGCAGGAGTCGTTCGATGAAATCTGCCTCCGTATCGGCATTGCCCCGTCGGGGCTTGGCCGCAGGAACGAATCCCGCCACCGGGGTTACGCATGTTATTATGACGCATCCCTGCAACAGGCTGTCGCCGACTGGTACCGCAAGGATTTAGATCTGTTCGGTTACGATATGGGAAGGATTGCCCCTGAGCCGGCCGCAAGCGGGGAGGAGACACCGGATACGCCATGAAACTCGCCAGACCCTTCATACGCCTTCCCCTGAACTTCGACGCCGCGCGCCTGGCACAGGAAGCCGCGCAACTGGCTCCGGCTGCATGGCGGGCGCACCCGCTGGGGCTGAAGGGCAATTCGGCGGTTGCGCTCATCTCCCGGGCCGGTGGAGACAACGACGAATTCGGGGGCCGCATGACTGCCACCCCGCGCCTCGGCGGATGCCCATACCATCGGCAGGTCATGGCGAGTTTCAACGAAGTGCTGGCCCGGTCCAGGCTGATGAAACTGGATGCCGGCTGCGAGGTGCAGAACCACGTCGATTTCAATTACCACTGGTATACCCGGGTACGCATACACATCCCCGTCATCACGAATCCCGGGGTGATGTTCCACTGCGGTGACGAAAAAGTGCACATGGCGGCGGGTGAATGCTGGATCTTCGATAACTGGCGCCGGCACAACGTCGTCAACGGCAGCCGGCAGGACCGCATACACCTGGTAATTGACCTGTCCGGCTCATCCCGCTTCTGGAAGATGGTCCGGCAGGCGCTCAAGGCAGGACAGGGCAACGGTAGTGACCGGTTCGAATTCCTGCCGTATGAACCGGACAAGCGGGTGGAGATCCTTACCGAGAATTACAATATCTCGCCGGTCATGGCGCCGGGGGAAATCGACGCGCTAGTGGCGGAACTGGTTCGTGAATTTGCGGATCATCCAGGCAACGACCCCATTCTGGTCGAGCGCTACAGGCTGATCCTGACCGATTTCGCCAGTGACTGGCGCGAAACCTGGCATCGCTACGGTATCAGCAAACAGGGACTGCCCCATTACCTGCGCCTGCTGGACCGGGTAAAGGGCGAACTGCACCCGGAGCGGCGCGCGCTGCTCATTTTCGCCAACGATATCGGCGTGAACCCCGTGATCGTCCAGCGCATACTGCGCGCGGCCCTGGCGCCGGAAGTGCGGGAGCAATTTTTCGAGGATGTGGCCAACTGAACGAGGCCACTCGAGCACTTCATCCCCATGGTCGAAAAGCTGTTTGCGCGCAAGCCGCAAACGTTTGTCTAAAACAGAAAATCCGAATTATCGAGGTTATTAATATCAAAATCCGACAGGATGATGGTGGTCAGGTAGTCGGTACCGGACACCTCTATACGCACATTGTCCCCATGACTCACTATGTCAAGGTCGTCCATGGAACTGATGCCGGGAAACTCCGTCAGGTCAATTACATCCTCACCATTACTGAAATCCCTGATTGAACCGCCCCCCAGGTCGCTCGGGAAGAACCGGAAAGTGTCCTTCTCGGTTCCGCCATACAGTACATCCATGTCGTCGCCATCAACAATTAATATATCTTCCCCAGGACCTCCTTTTAACAAATCATTTCCTTCACCGCCGGTCAGAGTATCGTTTCCTTTTCCGCCGAATATCCTGTCATCACCATTGTCCCCGTACATCTCATCGTCACCGCCAGCGGGTCCACCGAACAAATCGTCGTTACCGCTCCCTCCCCTAAGCACATTATCCTTCCCATCTCCGGCCAGCGTGTCGTTATATTGGCTTCCGACAAGGTGTTCAATATCAACCAGCGTATCCCCCTCAGCATCTCCGAATTTAACCGCGTAAGCGTTATGCAGGCGCACCACAACAGCGACAGCGGAATTCTGGTAAGAAGCATAATCAGACCCCGGCCCACCGTCGAGCACGTCAGCGCCTGGGCCACCGTCGAGCGTGTCGTCGCCGTCACCGCCATTGAGTATGTC
>JAAXHV010000201.1 GCA_012270695.1 Gammaproteobacteria bacterium
TTTGTACGGAGAACCATAGCTGCTTAAGGTAATTTGTCGTCAGGCTGCTCAGCCCGGCTTACAGCCGCAACCAGAAACTACCGCCCTCAGGCGGTAGAATATTCACACAGCGGGGGTCAGTACTCCGTTACCCCCAGCTTGTCCTTCATCCGGGTAATCAAGTCCTCCCGGCGCTGGTGTACATCAATCAGCGGTTCTTTGCGCAATTTGCCGATTTCTTCCGCGCTATAGGGCACAAACGGGTCGGGGAGTTCGTTTTTGCTGAAATTCAACAGTATCCAGTTCATTACGTCGGCCAGTTCCTGGTCCGGGATGGGCGCGCCGGCCGCGCCTGGCACCTGTACGATAAACTCCCTGCCGCCTGGCACGTGCAGGAAGTAGCCGACAAAATCATTCATCTTCGGCACGTTGCCCTCCGAACCGGAACCGTCTGGCAGGTGGCAGCCCTGGCAGTTCAGGATGTAGTTCTGCCTGGCCAGTATCTCGTTGGCGCTGGTGGTTGCGCAGCTGCCCAACAACAGCAGCAACAGACTGACAAGGCGCAGCCCGGATATGCCGGTTCTCATATCTGCACTCCCCACAAAAAAATCCGGGCTAAATCCTGTCCATCCACGTTAACTCGTTATTTTATCGCCACTCCCAGGATAAGGTTCACGGTGCAATGATAAGCCGTGCTCTCCGTGCCGAGGCACCAGTTGTAATCGTTGGAGGTATGGGGCCGGTAGGTGGGTCGGTCCCCTTCGTTCCTGTTGCAGAAACAGTTACCGCAGGATGTCTTGCCGCAGCAGTCGTTGTAGGAGATGATGTAATCCTTGCCATCTCCGGGGTTCTTGCAGGTGCCGATCCAGGTGATTGACGACATTTCCGTTCCCGGTGGGCAACTGTTGATGGTGCCGCCGCAGCAGGAGCACAAGTAGCCGTCGATGGCGCAGTTGCGCCAGTATTCGCAGGTCGCCGGGTCTCCCGGATCTACCGCGGGCGGGCCGGGTTGTTCCGCGTCCGCAGCGCGGGCAACCGGCAACAGGGGCATGAGTGAACCGCCAGCGATCACCCCGCCCAGTCCGCCCAGAAATCCCCTGCGTGAAGACGTCTTGGCTACGTTTCTTGTGAGGTTTTCCGTCAGTCTGTCCAACCAGTTCATATTCTTTATCTCCTGCTGTTGCCTATTGCGAAGCATAGACTAGCAACGGCCAGTTATGGTAGAAATCGGCAATGGTATTGAGGTGCTCGCCGGACCGGGCGTCATAGACTTCCAGGCTCATTTCAATATTGGTGGTCACGATTTTCGGCGTATCGCCCATGGTGATATCGAATGCGATGGCCGGCAGCGTAAGAGGTATGCGGTTCACCCGGGTTTTACCGCCAGTTTCGAATACCCAAATCTCGGATCCCGGGTTATCATGGGAACCTTCTCCACCGTCTGCATGCATCAAAACGTATAGCCGGCCGGTGCTGTCCGTCGCCGCCAGCCAGGCGCCGCCGGGACGCCAGTTCTGCTTCCTGTCCTCTTCGTTCAGCAGGCTCCATTTTTCGCCCATCCGGGCAGCATCGCCGCTCAAATCGATTTCCTGGACGTTGCCGTTGTAACTGGGGAAGTAACCCGTGTTACCAATGATCGCCGGCCTTTCGAACAGGGCATCTTCGTCGATATCGAAGAATGGCTCAATCTTGTCCTGCCCGGTAACCTGGCCGTCTTCATCAAGCTGGAAGCTGACCATGGAGCCATTGCCGCACAGGGAGCTGAACCCGCGTTTGCCGGTGGGGTATATGCCGGCGCAGGTCGGCAACGGGACCCCGTTCACCACCTCGCGTTTTTCCAGGTCGACTACGGTGACGAAAGTGCCGGGCGTGAAACTGTAAAATAACAGGAACCTCTCGTCGTCGATGAGTGAAATGACGAACTTGCTGACCAGTATCTCCGCCCGTTTGAGTTTGGGATCGCTGAGGATGATTTCATCGACGGGATTCAGGGTGGCCTTGTCGTAAATGGTCAATACATCGGTGCGATTCCCGCGCGTGCCGCGGTCATAATAATGCTCAAGCACGTACATCTCAGGTTTATTCATGGCCTGGGCAAAAGCAGAAATAAAAGCGCCGTTGAAACTTCCCTTGAAATAATCCTTGATGTCTCCGCCGTTAATATCCATCACCATGAACCGACCCACGGACATGTGATCGAAGGCAATGTCGTGAACGATCACCCAGTCGTCGGGGTAGGGAACAGGCAGGGTTTCCACCTTGCCCGGTTGATCATTCGGCAAATCCGCCATAGCAGATTGCACGACAACCAAGAACAGAACTAATCGAAGCAATTGTCTAAACATGATCGGACCTCGTCGCAGGTTCGGGTATTGCCAACAAGTATTGTAACCGTTTCTCAGGGATGATAATACTATAAGGAAGACATCAATTAACTTGAGGAGGCCCAGATGGCGACAGGTTTTGTTTATCACGAGCTGTATATGTGGCATGAGAACGGTAACTTTGCCGGCTTCATGCCTTATGGAAACCCGGTGCAACCGTATATACATGCGGAACACCAGGAAACCAAACGGCGCATCCGTAACCTGCTGGACGTCAGCGGCCTGTTGAAGGAACTGGTCGCAATCGAACCGCGGGAGGCGCAGAAAGAGGAGATCTGCCGTTTTCACATCCCTGAGTATTACGAGAAGATCAAAGCGCAGAATGACCAGTACTTGTCGGAGACGGGATTTTTTACTGCGATGGGGCGAGGCAGCTTCGAGATCTGTTGCCTGGCTGCCGGCGGCGTGATCGAGGCAGTTGATGCGGTGCTGGACGGCAAGGTGGACAACGCCTATGCCCTGGTGCGGCCGCCGGGGCATCATGCCCTGGCCGAAATGGGCATGGGGTTTTGCGTCTTCGGCAATGCCGCCATTGCCGGGATGCACCTGCTGCAGGCCCGCAAACTGGAGCGTATCGCGATTGTTGACTGGGACGTGCACCACGGCAACGGCACCCAGGCAGCGTTCTGGGATAACCCTGCCGTCCTGACCATATCGGTGCACCAGGATAACTGTTTCCCCCCGGATTCCGGCCATATCAGCGAAACGGGCGAGAGCGCCGGCGAGGGGTTTAACATCAACGTGCCGTTACCGCCGGGCTCGGGAACCGGCGCCTATGAGGCGGTCTATGACCGGATCGTCATCCCGGCGCTGCAAAGATTCAAACCGGACTTTATCATCGTTCCATCCGGGTTTGACGCCGGCGCACACGACCCCCTGGGGCGGCAGATGCTCACCAGTGAAGCTTTTCGCAACCTGACTGCAAAAATGATGCAGGTTGCGGATGAGCTATGCGATGGTCGCTTGGTCTTGTGCCATGAAGGCGGGTATAGCGGCTACACGGTGCCGTTCTTCGGCCTTGCCGTCCTTGAGCAGTTATCCGGCATCAGCAGCGGTGTCGAGGATCCCTTCGAACCCATACTGTCAGGGTTGGGAGGCCACCGATTGCAACCGCATCAGGATGCACTGATCAAAGAGGTGGAACCCCTGGTTCAAAGACTTTAACCCGCAGATCTCCCAGGGTGATGCGCTGAACGCGCCGGATTTTTTGACGTGCGCCCTTTCTGGCGCACACCCTGTGGTAAATCTGGGACACCCATAAATCTGCGATAAATCTGGGACACCCATAACACAGCCAGAGAATTTATGGGTGTCCTAAATTTGCTAAATTTGCAGCCTAAAAGAATTTATGGGTGTCCTAAATTTGGCTAAATTTGTCCGTTGCTGCCAGGCAGTAAGTAGTTTACAATCGCCTGCACTATGCTAACCCTTGGAGAAAAAACACATGCCTGCTGAGAGCAATACGATTTTCAAAGGAGTGGGTGTATTTCTTGCATCTGTATGTATCACTTTACCCGGTGTTGCCCAGGCCCAGCAGGCTGAAGGTGCAGCAGTACTGGAAGAAATCATTGTCACCGCGCAAAAGCGTGAACAGTCTGTCCAGGACGTCGGGTTGACCATTTCAGCCTTTACCGGAGACAGGTATCGGGAGTTGTCCAGGGGCACCCTTGATGGCCTGGCGTCACAAATCTCCAATGTACAGACGTATTCCAGCAATACTTACCTGGAAAGTGTGCATATTCGCGGTATCGGGCTGAATGAATTTCAGGGTCAATACGATTCCCCGGTTGCCCAGCACATTGATGAGGTCTACATCGCCAAACCCTGGATGAAGGCGCGCCGCAAATACGATATCGGGCGGGTTGAGGTGCTGAAAGGGCCGCAAGGCACCTTATTCGGCAGGAACACCACCGGTGGTGCGTTGAACTTCTATACCAGGGCGCCGGTTGACAGGTTCGAGGCCGAACTGGAGCTCGGGGTTGACGAGCATGAACGCTATCGGGTCACCGGCATGATCAACAGCCCGCTATCCGAGCAGTTGAGCGGGCGCTTTTCATTCAATACCGAGCTTGGCAACGGTGGCCCGCAGAAAAACCTGTTCTCCGGTGACGAACACGGCAGGCCGGACCTGTTGGATTTCCGCGGCCAGCTGCTTTGGACAGGAGAAAAACTGACCGTGCGCGCGCTCGTCCACGGCGGTACCGACAAAAGTGACAAGACAGCCTGGAAAGGCCCGGGGATTTTCAACCTGGGGGCGCCGGGGCTGTGCCCGCAGTTGTTCACCGGAGAAGTATCGAAAAACCCGTCGGCTTGCGCCAAGACTGCCGGATTCGCCATCCTGAACGGCTACCCGCAGGGTGAGTTCGAACCGGAAGGCATACATACCATCAACCAGAACAAGCCGCCGACGGTGGATGATAACTTCTACGGCGGCTACCTGCGCTGGGATTATGAACTGGGCGATGCGACGCTGACATCCATCACGGCCTACGAATACTACGAGCGTATCCACACGGACGACAGCCAGGCCGACATGTTCAACTCCACCAGCACCCACTATTACAACGAGATGAACCAGGTCAGCCAGGAACTCAGGCTGTCCGGTATACTGGCCGAACGCTGGCGCTATATACTGGGATTTTTCTATGAGAATGATGACCTGGACCAGGTTGACGGTTCCGACCTGAGCAAGCAACAGTTTCCGGGAATCGCACCTCCGTTTGCGGATCAATTCTTTGCCCAGTTCGGCATCGATACGGAATCCATTGCCGTGTTTGTCCACAATGAATTCGATTTTACCGAAAATGTGACTCTTAACCTGGGACTTCGTTATACGGATGATACTATCGAAGTCAGTGACGCGTTGCTGGGTATCGGCCTGTTGCCCCAGACCGGGAAGGAAAAATTTGTGACCCCCTGTCTGACCACAACCTACCCCGCCGGTCCGGTGGGAGCGCCAGCCTGTCCTTTCCTGGGTCCGGTTGCGCCGCCGTTTAATGACAGTCGCTCAGATCAGGACTTTTCCTGGCGTGTAGGCATCGAATGGAAGGCGGCTGACGACCTGCTGGTTTATTCCAATTTGATGACGGGCTATCGCAGCGGCGGCTACAGCCTGCCTTTCGCCGGCGCGGCAACGGAATTTGACCCCGAGGAATTGCTGGCCATGGAACTGGGTTTCAAGTATCAACTACTGGATAACAGGCTGCAGCTCAATGCGTCCGCATTCCGCTACGTCTACGATGAGGTCCAGGTCAACGTGGATGACCCGGTCTCACCGCTGGTGCCGATTACCCGCAATATCGGTGAGCAGTTGAATACGGGATTCGAAGCCGAGGTCACCTGGCAGCCGGTCAACAGCCTGTACCTGCGGCAGAGCGTTGGCTACCTTGATGCGAAATTCAACGATACGCCGCGTGAGATCACCACCTACCTGGGTCCCATCGCCCTGGACGGGAAACCGCCGGTGAATTCCCCCGAGTGGACCTATAACGGCGCGCTGCGTTACCAGCAGCAGGTGGCGAATGGCTGGGACATCATCGCCGGGCTGGATTATCGTTGGGTCGATGATCGGTTCCTGGAAGCAACGGCCCAGTTATTCGATAAATCGGATGATTACTGGGTAGCCAATATGCGCATAGCCCTGGCCTCCCAGGATGATAAATGGGAAGTCGCGGTGTATGGAACCAACCTGTTTGATGAGGAATACCTGACTTATATCAACAACATCGGTTTCTTCAAACTGGACATATTCGGCGAGAGACAAACCTTCGGCGCGACGGTCCGCTATCGTTATCATTAAGACAAGGCGCCTGCTTTATGAGCATGCGAGCTTAGACGCATCGGCTTTTTTCCGGCAGAGTAAATGAAACTGGCTGAATACATTTCCTATGACGGGCTTGGCCTGGCTGAACTGATCCGTAACCAGGAGATCAGTCGTGAAGAAGCGCTGAAATGCGCTGTTGATATGGCGGAATTACTCAATCCGGATATCAATACCATTCTTGAGATTTTTCCTGAACCCCTGGCAGGCACGGATGATGCCGATGCCCCTTTCTCCGGTGTGCCTTTTTTGATTAAAGACCTGGCGCTGCATGCCGGGGGTGTGCGGAATGAGATGGGCAGCAGGCTGGCTCAGGGAATCGGGGGGAGCCATGACACTGACC
>JAAXHV010000202.1 GCA_012270695.1 Gammaproteobacteria bacterium
ATCCCCGGCCATTTCTGGATCACCGACCGCCAAGGATTTACCGATAACCTGGAATATTATGATTTGATGGCCGAGTTTGCCCAGCAGGCCGTTATCGACGGGCTGGACCCGCACGACTGGAGCGGCGTCTGTCAGTACACCGGGGAAAAACTATCGGCATCGTTCGGCAACCTGTTTCGTTACCATGAATACTGCGCCATGAACCTGTCCAGGTATATGCAGGAATACCTCACCGGAGGGTGGGGTATCGAGGGCAATATCCAACCGGACACCACCCCGTTTTGATTTACTCATGAGTGAGAACAGGGGATTATTCACGTCGAACAAGGCCCGGGCCTACCTGGCCTTTGAGCCGGAAATGGCGGTTGAACAGTTATCCGCGCGCCTGTGGACGATCAGCGACGGCGTCTGCAGGACTATTTTTCTCAAGGGCAGGGAAGGCGTCATCGCCTTCGATACCTTCGGTACGCCCGGCAGGGCCCGCGCTTACGCCCGCGCGATCAAAAAGGCCATCCCGGGCAGAGAAATCTCCACGGTGATCTATTCCCACGACCACCTGGATCACGCCGGCTTCGCCGCCGACCTGGCGCCCGATGCGGAAATCATAGCCGATGAGATCTGCGCCAAGGTCATCAAACTGCGGCAGGCCGAAGGACAGCGCCAGCCCACCCGGGTTATATCGGGCGCGGAAAACAGGATCAACGTGGATGGCGTGGAACTCGTGCTGTTAAATCCGGGACC
The DNA here is from genome assembly GCA_012270695.1 of Gammaproteobacteria bacterium. Taxonomy (GTDB): domain Bacteria; phylum Pseudomonadota; class Gammaproteobacteria; order Eutrophobiales; family Eutrophobiaceae; genus JAAXHV01. Next base: position 742 of record JAAXHV010000202.1, read on the forward strand.
CACCCACGGTTCCGGCAACCTCGCTGCCTGGTTTGCCGGGGAGAAACTGCTGTTCTCATCGGATACCATCCTGGCCAGTGCCCGTTATGGACTGATGCCGGACATTCACCTGGCCAATTTCGTCAGCTATATGCGCGGCTTTCTGGAGCTGGACTGGGACACCTTCGTCCCGGGGCGTTACGGGACCACCGACCGGGCAGGTTTTGCCCGGGGATGCGAATACATCGAGGCGCTGCAGGAAGCCTGCCAGCAGGCCTTTATAGAGTTTGTCCCCATCTGGGCATACGAACCCATGCGGGGTTACGTCATGAACAAATTAGCCGACCGTTTCGGCGATCTGGACGGCTTTACCGAGCACGTCGGCCTGACGGCCATACGCATCGTGCATCATTACCTGATGGGCGGCTGGTCACTGGAGGACACGCCAAGACCGGACTATATCCTCGCCGCTGAAGTGCAGCTGTAACGCTTCATGGTTATGCGTTATGGGGTCAGGTCGCACATTGCACATGTGGGCAATGTGCGCCGACCTGATCCCATAACCTCATACACATGTGCAATGTGCGACCTGACCCCATAGTGCGCTCCAGGATCTTTTACGGTTGGTGGAACGTCGCCACCGGGTTTGTCGGCATGGGATTGAGCTATGCCATGTTCACGGTGTTCGCCTTCGGCGTCTTCGTCAAACCCCTGGAAGATGAATTCGGCTGGACCCGCGGCGAGTTGTCGTTTGCCATTACCATGACCAATTTTGCCGTGGTCATCGCCTCGCCCTGTCTGGGGTTCATCATCGACAAATACGGCGTGCGTCGGGTACTGATTCCATCCGTCATAATGATGGGCCTGACCGTTGCGTCCATGGGCTTGCTCAGCGCCAATCTATGGCATTTTTACGCCCTGTATTTTCTTATCCCCCTCCTGGGAGCCGGCACCCTGCCCCAGAGTTACTCCCGTGTCCTGATCGCCTGGTTCTCGCGGCGCAGGGGCATCGCCCTGGGTATTTCACTGGCGGGTTTTGGCGTCGGGGCGATGCTGGTGCCCATCGTTGCGCAACTGATGATCGAAAATTACGGCTGGCGTATGGCTTACGCCGGTTTTGCCGTGGCGGTTTTCGCCCTGGCCCTGCCCATGGCTGTATTCATCCTCAAGGAAAGCCCGGCAGAAATGGGGCTCCAAGCGGATGACGCTGCCGTGGGAAACACGGATGTTTCCGCCCCATCCGTCGGCAGCGATACCGATTCAGGGAAAAATACAGTGTCCTCCAACACCGGATTATCCTCAACGCAGGCCGCGCGGACCACCAGTTATTGGTTGATCCTGGTCTCGTTTCTGCTGGTGGGCATCGGCATCACCAGCATAATTGCCCACCTGGTGCCCATGCTGATAGACCGCGGCATAGCCCCGGCCAGCGCCGCCTTGTGCATGAGTTCCCTTGCCCTGGGCCTGATCGCCGGACGCGTCCTGGCCGGTTTTCTCATGGACTATTTCTTCGCGCCTTACGTAGCTGCCTGCTTCCTGCTGGGCTTGCTGGCCGGCATTATCATCCTGGCTACGGGGACCAGTGGCGTACTGGTGTTTGTCGCCGCGGTCTGTGTCGGTATGGCGACAGGGTCGGAAATCAGTGAAATCGCCTATATCTGCAGCCGCTATTTTGGCCCGCGTGCGTTCGGCCTCATCTACGGCATCATGTTTGCCGCATTCCAGTTGGGTTCGATGGTGGGCGCGCCTTTGATGGGCCTGTATTACGACCAGGCGGGTGACTATATCGGCGCGTTATGGGTCGTGGCTGGAATTGTGGTGATCGGAACCATACTGATTGCGCTGCTTGGCCCCTATCCCGAACGATTCCCGGATAATCCGGACATGGATACCGCCCAGGCGCAGGCCACGCAAGCATGAAACTCGCGACTGTCAGACATGGCGCAGAAAAACGGGTTGTGGCCCCTCTTGATGATGACAGGCTGGTAGACGTCAATGGCCTGTTGTCCTCATCATTGGTGGATTTTGACGGATCGCCGCTGAATTCAATGCTTGATCTGATCCGGGGCGGGCGCCGGTTGCTCGAGAAGATCAAGGCGGCCCTGGACATCCTC
>JAAXHV010000203.1 GCA_012270695.1 Gammaproteobacteria bacterium
TTAATGGATGTTAAACCTGACGACCGAGCTATCCGGGCCATGATGAGGCCGGAAAAACATGGGGCTTCAGGGGATGGGTCTGCACCTCCACTCATCAATCTGCGTGTGATTGCCGACGTAGAAGGGGGTGATTTACCCATACTTGCACAGTTGGTTACGCTTAATTACCAATCCAACCCGATTGTTGGTTCAGATGGCAAGGTCGAAATATTCAACGGTCCGGGCAACCTGCAGTTCGGCGCTCCGTCGGATTGTGCGTTACCCATCAAAGAACTCATTTCTTTCGAATATGGGCACGTAAACGCTGAACTGTATTACGGCAAGGTCGAGAAGACATTCGCTACCGAAGAATTACAGACAATGAATTCAAAAACCGAGGAAAAAATTCACCCATCGTATCGAGTTGATCTGGCACGGGACAGGTGAAATAGCCTGGTGTCACGATCTGGTTAATAGCGGGCTGGCTCACTTATCCTGATGTACTACTCCGCTTCCAGCACGGCATACAGCGCTATCTTTATTTCGCTGGCCAAGGCCCGCATTTCCGGGCTTTCAGGATCTTCGTAGGAAAACTGGACACCGAGTCCGTCAAGGATGGCATGGATGATCCGGGCGATATGACGCCTGCGTTGCACGGACAGGTTTGGGGAGATTATCTTTAATTCCTCTGCCACAACCTGTTCATACAGGTCGTTTTCCTTCTTCAGGATCGATGCCATGTCCGGGTTGTGGTCCGCCAGGGACATCATCATGCGCCATAATGCAGTTTCAGGCGTTTTCAACTCAGCGACGCCGGCATCGACGATCGCATCCAGCCTGCCCTTTCTGGTGGAGGTTTCGGAAACCGCCACCTTCATGCTCTCCGTATATTTCTCTACCGCCTGATCAAAAATCGCTATCAGCAAATCGTTTTTTGTGGGGAAATAGTATTGAAGATTTCCATGAGTAATGCCTATCTGCTCCGCAACGTCACGCAGGACCAGGCTGTTTGAACCCCCCTCAATCAGAGCGTGTTTCGCCGCGTCAATGATCTGCTGCCGCCGTATCTTTCCCTTGGTTCCCGTGGCTCTTTCGTTCGATGGCGGCCTGTCTGATTTTTCCACTTGTAGCATGTTCGTTGTATTCATACTGTTACGGCCGTGATGTTCTCATACTATAGAAGATAGTGTGAATATAATAGTGCAATGGCCTATAATACACATTATACATCCTGCTAAAACCAAATATATCATAAAGTTATGTTTTGTTGTCAGGAGATTAACGGATGATAATGGCCTAATCTGATATGAAACTCGGACTTTGCATTCCCCTGGTTGCGCCCTACGCATCGCCTGAATACATCCGGACTCTGGGTATCACGGCGGAGTCGGTGGGCTTCAGTTCGCTGTGGGTCGGTGAGCACGTGGTTTTGTTCGACGAATACGATTCCGCCTATCCCCTGGCTGAAGACGGCAAGATGCCGGGCAATACCGAGGAGAACGTTGAACTGGAACCCTTCTCCACGCTCGCGTATCTCGCCGCCCATACCAGCCGGATACGCATAGGAACCGGCGTCTGTGTCCTGCCCCAGCGCAACCCGGTTTATACTGCCAAGGAAGCCGCCAACGTGGACTGGCTTTCAGGCGGGCGGTTGAATCTGGGCATCGGCGTGGGCTGGCTGGCCGAGGAATATGGCGCTTTGGGTGCATCATTTGCACGGCGCGGCGCAAGATGCCGGTCTTATGTAGAGGTGATGAAGCGCTTATGGTGTGACGCTGTTTCCGAGTACGAGGATGACCACTACCGTTTACCTGCCTGCCGTTTCTATCCCAAACCGGTGCAGAAGCCCCATCCGCCCATTATTTTCGGTGGCAACAGTGACGCCGCACTCAAGCGCGCGGCTGACTTGGGACAGGGCTGGTATGCCCTCGGCCTCAATCCGGAACAACTGGCTCCCCGGATTGAAAAACTGGGGGCTCTGCTGGCACAGCGCAACCGTTCCAGGGATGCAATCTCTATTTTCGCCAGCCCTTACCCACACGAGTATGATCATGAGATGGTAAGACAATACAAAGAACTGGGTGTGGATGAACTGGTACTCCTGGAATTCGCGCCTGATGTCGATGAACTGGAAAGCCTCCTGAACAACCTGGCGGAGGAATATATGACGTTTGTCTCATCACTATAGCCCCATTTGCCCGGATAAATCCGAAAGTCATTGATTACGAGAAAAACAGATATGCAAGGACAAATGATGGATATGCCGCTCACCCTTACCATGGTCATGCGACACGCGGAAATGTACCACGGTGAGCGTGAAGTAGTATCAGCAGTAAACGAACGCGATATCCGGCGTGCGAATTACTCCGATGTTTTTCGGCGCGCCCGCCAACTGTTCAATGCCCTGCAAACGCTGGACTGCCAACCGGGCGACCGCATCGCGACACTCGCATGGAATCACCAGCAACATCTCGAACTTTACTACGGAGTCATCTGCGGGGGTTACGTGTTGCACACCATCAATCCGCGGCTGTTCGACGACCAGATTGCCTATATCATCAACCACGCGGATGACAAATGGATAGTTACCGAC
>JAAXHV010000204.1:0-699 GCA_012270695.1 Gammaproteobacteria bacterium
TTCCCAGCAAAAAACCGCGGCGCATCAGCCGGAACAGCGGGCGCATTTCCTTGTCGCCGGGGCCGTAAACCGCCGTAGGGCGGTAAATGGTACGGGATAGGCCGGCATACCCGTCCGACATCAACAGCGTTTCCGCCATCGATTTGCTGCGTGCATACCAGGAATAGTCCGGGTACCTGGCGGCGATGGATGAAATTAACAGGAACCTGGGCGGGGGCTTCTGTTTATTGGCTGCAGCCAGCAGTTTTTCAGTTCCCTTGAGGTTGACTTCCAGGAAATCTTCCAGTGAATTCCCCCTTACCGCGCCGGCGCAATGGATGACGGAACTACAACCTGCGACCAGTTCGTCCAGTGCGCGTGGGTTGTTCAGGTCGCCATTTATCCAGGATACAAACCCGGAATGGGTGCGCGGCCGCCGTGTCAATGCGCGGGTCGGATATTCTGACTTGTCGAGTGCGGTGAGAAGGTTCCCTCCGATAAATCCTGTGGCTCCCGTCAGCGCCACCCGCTCCGTCATATCAGCGCTGGTGTCTCAGCCCGCATTAGCTGGTAAGAAACGTGGGCTAAACAGGTATTACGCGGTTTCAGCTTGTGAAGTGATGGTCTGGGTCAGGTCTACTCTTTCCATGAAGCCCTTGCGCGCGGCAACGCGGGACAGCTTGCCTGATGAGGTGCGCGGCAAGGTATGCGGCGCGACCA
>JAAXHV010000204.1:750-2492 GCA_012270695.1 Gammaproteobacteria bacterium
GCCGTGCTCTCCGTAAGCCGGCATTCAACCACCAGGACGACGACCTGTTGGCCGTTGTCGGTTTCGATATCAAATGCCGAAGATTCACCCATTCTTATCTCGTCCAGCCCTTCTGCGATCTCTTCAAGGTCCTGGGCGCGGATATTCCTGCCGTTTACGATTATGATGTCTTTGCGCCGCCCGGTCAGGTAGAGGTTCTGCTCGAACAGGTATCCCAGGTCACCGGTGTCCAGCCAACCGTTTTCAAGCATCACCCGGTCGGTCGACTCTTGATCGTTCAGGTAGCCGTTCATCAGGCTGGGGCCTTTTACCAGTACCCTGCCGACGCGCAGGTCGGCTAATATCTCTCCTGTATTATCAACGATCCTGATCTCGTGATCAGGCAGGGCGCGGCCGCAATTGATGATTTCGTTCACTTTGCGATTATCCGACTTGACGCGCACGGCGATACCGCGTTCAGCCATGGTCAACGCGTCGACCGACATGACGTCCAGGCCGCGGTTCAGTTCCGAAAACGTCGCGGCAAGCGACGCCTCGGCCAGTCCGTAACAGGGCAGGAAGGCATTGGAGTTAAATCCGGTTTCAGCCATCGTTGCCGCAAAAGCTTCAAACGTGCTGGAGCGCAGCATCTCTGCGCCGATACCCGCAATGCGCCAACAACTCAGGTCCAGCTGCTGCAGGTCGGCGCTGCGAATTCTACGGGTACAAAGCTCGTAACCGAATGGCGGTGAGAATGCGATGGTGCAGCGGTTCCTGCTGATCAGGCGCAGCCATTGCAGGGGGCGTATGGCAAAATCCCGCGTGCGCAGGTAATCTACCGACAACTGGGAAGCGACAGGGCCCAAAACGAAGCCGACCAGTCCCATGTCATGATAAAACGGCAACCAGGATGCGCAACGATCTCCGTCGTGTACTTTTAATCCGCTTCTTACGATGCCTTGCAGGTTACTCATTACCGCCTTGCCGGTAATGATAACGCCTTGCGGAGAGCGGGTGCTGCCGGAAGTGAATTGCAGGTACGCCGGTTCCTCAGGCCTGCTTGGCTCGAGCGCGCGTCCTGAAGGGGAAATATCAGACAGTTGTTCCGGTGTGCCAATCCATTCAAGGTCTCCATTGTCGACCGCAGCCTCTTCCAGGAAACTGATGAACTCTTTATGTGCGATAGCTACCTTTGCCTCGCCGCTGGTCAGCAGCCCTTTCAGCTGTTGAACATAAATCGCATGGCTGCCGAGATTCAAGGGTATTGGCATGGCGAACGGCACAAGCCCGATATACTGGCAGGCAAAGAACAGGACGATGAAATCAGGGTGGGTGTCGGCTACGAGAGCAATGTGATCGCCGCGTTTCAGATTCAGACTGAGTAGACGCCGAGCCGCGCTCCTGGCCTGCTGTTGCAATTCACTGTACGGCAAAACGACGGAAAGCTTGCCCTTTGCGTCATAAAAATTGCACCCGGTAACTCCCGCGGCCGCGTAGTCCAGCGCTTCAGACAAGCAGGAGAAGTCGGCTAAATTTTGCGTCAGTGTATTATCAGTGGTCGTCGATTCTCGGTTCACGATGAATAAACCCCCGTCTCGTTCTTTTTAACGCCAGTTGATAACGACAGATTTATTATTGACTTGTTGTTACAATGCCCTTCCGCAAGCATAGGATACTAACCTGTTATTTCCCCAAACGAATTATAAACATAAAATACTTCCATTGTATATCTTTATATCGTAAGTTGATAACTATTACACAAC
>JAAXHV010000204.1:2654-4978 GCA_012270695.1 Gammaproteobacteria bacterium
TCTACCATCATCAGCATCAGGTAATTCAGTTTATCATATCGAAAAAGATGCGATAATACCGTGTCAATATCGCGTGCGACCTGGGCCAGCTCGGTAAATCCGGCCGGGCTGAGTTGTGAAAACGCCGTTACCGGTTCACGGGCAACCAGTACCAGGGCGCCCAGTGTAACTTGAGCGGGGCGCAACAGGACTAACCAGGTGGAATAGGTACGGATACAGGTTTCAGGCGCCCCGAATTTCAACATCGTTTCGTTCAGGATGTTAAAAGACATCTCCAGTTTCGCCGATTAATCGGATAAGGCCTTGTATGTTATACGATGATTCACAAGAGGTCAAAGTTCTTTTCGCGCAGTAACCGCAAGCCGGTTAGCGGGGTGCGGGTCGCGCCGGTGAACAATCGGCGCCAGTTGGCGGCATTCATCCGCCTGCCCTGGCGCTTGTACGCGCAGGATCCGCTGTGGGTTCCACCGTTGAAACTCGAACGCAGGTTGCACTTTTCCTCGCTGAATCCTTATTTTGACCATAGTCGCTGGCAGGGCTGGATTGCCTGGAAGGGAGACCGGCCGGTAGGCCGCATCAGCGCCCAGGTTGATGAATTGCACCGGCGTCATTACGCTGTGCGATCCGGGCATTTCGGTTTCCTCGAATGTGAAAACAACCCGGACGCGATGCGCGCCCTGGTGACGGCAAGCGAGAGTTGGCTGGCGCAATATCAAACTGAAGTGATTACCGGCCCTTTCAATTTTTCCATCAACCAGGAATGCGGTCTGCTGGTGGACGGTTTCGACACCCCACCGGCGATTATGATGCCCCATAATCACCAATGGTACGCTGAGCTGCTCGAGCAACAAGGTTATTCTGCCGCAAAAGACCTGTATGCCTACTGGATTAACCCTGACTTCGCTATCCCGCGGGTCATGCAGAACCTGGTGGACAGGTATGGCAAATCCGTCAGGCTGCGGGGGTTAAACCGGAAGCAATTCAAACAGGAGCTGGAGACCTTGCGCGGGATTTATAATGATGCCTGGTCCGGCAACTGGGGCTTTGTCCCGTTCACTAGGGAGGAATTCGCCGAACTGGGGACCAGTTTACGCTTGTTCGTACCGGATGATTTTATCCGCATTGCGGAATATCAAGGAGAGCCGGTTGCGTTTATCGCGGGCCTGCCCAACCTGAATGAAGTGCTGCGGGAACTGGACGGTAATTTATTCCCGTCGGGCCTGTTTAAACTCATCAGGGCATTGCGCAGACGCCGCATCAGGACGGGCAGGATACCGTTGATGGGGGTCAGAAAGGCGCTGCAGAATACCCCGTTGGGAATCGCCCTGGCATTTCTTGTTATACATGACGTCAGGCAACCGATCATCGCCAGGGGGATAACGGGGGTGGAAATGTCGTGGATACTGGAGGACAACCAGGGCATGCGCAGCATCCTGGAAAGGATTGGCAGCAGGCTGTACAAGACTTACCGGATCTACCGGAAACAGTTGTAAGCTGTGGTCACTGCCCCCTCAAAATGCTGAGCCGGTTGTCCGCAAATGCCGATTGAGCAGAAAATTGTTGCCTTGCTACTGGCCGGCGACCGCGGCGGCATTGATGAGGTTGCGCGTGTATCCGGCGTCTCCTGCAAGGCGCTGGCGCCGCTGGGGGGGATACCGATGATCCTCCGTGTGCTCAACGCGCTGCAAGCGGTCGGACGCATTGACTCATTCGTATTATGCGGCCCCGGCGCGGCAGCTGTTGAGAGCTGCCTGCCGTTACAGGAATTCGTCAACCAGGAGCGCGTCACCTGGATCCCTGCCAGGAACAATCTCAGCAGCAGTGTGCAGGCGGGCCTGGCAGAGATTGATCCTGCTGCACTGGTCCTGATAACCAGCGCAGACCACGGGTTACTGGACGCCGGGATCCTGGATTATTTTCTGGACAAGGCCTTTGACAGCCGCGCTGACGTCAACATGGGGCTGGTAGATTATGCCCTGGTCAAGACCGCGTATCCCGGAGTGCGGCGTACGCACCTTAAGTTTTCCGGCGGCGGCTATTGCGGCTGTAATTTGTACACGCTCTCCGGCGCGCGCGCCAGGGGCATAATTTCACTGTGGCAGCGGGGGCAAACCCATCGGAAACAACCCTGGCGCATGGCCCTCAGCTTATTTGGTTTCGGCGCATTGGCAAGGTATGTCTGCGGCCGCCTGAGTCTGCAGCAGACCCGGCAGGCCATAGTGAAAGCCACGGGCGTCAGTGTGGATTTTGTCGAGCTGCCGTTCGCCCATGCCGGCATAGACGTGGATACCCCCGAAGACAAGGAACTGGCAGAACGGATAATG
>JAAXHV010000205.1:0-3116 GCA_012270695.1 Gammaproteobacteria bacterium
GTGCGCCAGCAAGACGGTAAGAAATTCAGTCCGGGGCTGATGTTACAAACGGGCATCGGCATCATCGTGTTGCTTCCCGCGTGGGTAGCCCTGGTCGCGCTGCATGCTGCTCCTGACATGCAGGGACCTGTTCTGGTAACCTGTTTATTTATATTGATCTGGAGCGCGGACACAGCGGCCTATTACGTAGGTCAAAGATGGGGCAGGAATAAACTTGCCAGTCAGGTGAGTCCGGGTAAGACCTGGGAAGGTTTATACGGTGCCCTCGGCTGTGGCCTGCTGGTTGCAACTGTTTACCCCCTGCTGCTGCAAATGACGTTATACAAGTTCATATTGTTCCTGCTGGTTTGCCTGATCACGATTGCCATGTCCGTTGTCGGAGATCTCACTGAGAGCATGATAAAACGAAGCGGGGGAGTCAAGGACAGCGGCGGCTGGTTGCCGGGCCACGGGGGCGCATTGGACCGGATAGACAGCCTGACCGCCGCGGCGCCGGTATTTTTCACCGGGGTACTGTTATTGGAGAGGGTAAGTTGATCGGCGTAACCATCCTCGGGTCAACCGGGAGTATCGGCTTGAGTACGCTGGACGTGATGTCCAGGCACAGGGATTTGTTTGACCTGGTTGCGCTTACGGCCAATACCAATGTCAGGGGGTTGCTTGAGCAATGTCTTGCATGGCGGCCCAGGTATGCGGTCATGGCAGACTCCGAAGCCGCCGGTCACTTGCAAGGCGCGCTGCAACATGAGGCGCCGGACATCAAGGTATTATCGGGGCAGGCGGGATTGCAAGAGGTTGCCGGTTGTGCCGAGACGGACTACGTTATGGCGGCCATCGTCGGGGCCGCGGGTTTGCTGCCCACGCTGACCGCGGCGCGCAGCGGCAAACGGGTATTGCTTGCCAACAAGGAGGCATTGGTCATGTCGGGAAAATTGTTTATGGACGCAGTCAAGCTGAACGGCGCCCAGTTACTGCCCATCGACAGTGAACACAATGCCATATTCCAATGCATGCCAGGGGACTTCAACGGCGGGTTGGAGCAAACCGGAGTCACGCGTATCCTGCTGACCGCATCGGGCGGGCCGTTCCTGACAAAGCCGTTACGGGAGTTAAGCGGGGTGACACCCGCTGAGGCCTGCGCACACCCCAACTGGGATATGGGAAGAAAGATATCCGTTGATTCAGCCACCATGATGAACAAGGGGCTGGAGGTCATTGAAGCCTGCTGGTTGTTTGATGCGAGCGCTGAGAATATTGAAATCGTTATCCATCCCGAGAGTGTTATTCATTCCCTGGTGGAGTATGCCGATGGCTCGGTTCTGGCACAGCTGGGAAACCCGGATATGCGCACGCCGATAGCCCATGCCATGGCCTGGCCGCGCCGGATGGAGTCCGGGGTGGAAAAACTGAGCCTGTTCGATATATCACAATTGAATTTTGAAAAACCTGACCCGAACAGGTTCCCATGCCTGGGGTTGGCAAGGCAGGCATTGGCCGAGGGCGGAACAGCTACGGCAATATTGAACGCGGCCAATGAAGTTGCAGTCGGTGAATTCCTGGGAAGCCGTATCAGGTACACGGAAATTGCGGAGGTCGTGAAGCAAACCCTGGAAGGCGTAGCGAAGCAGCCTGCCGATGCACTGGAACAGGTCCTGGATGCGGATAAGCGGGCCCGCGATTACGCCGCTGATCAATGCCGGAGGCTGAACTCATGATAGCCGTGCTGCAAACGATCTTCGCGTTTATTTTCGCCATCGGGATTTTGATCACCTTTCATGAATTCGGGCATTACTGGGTCGCCAGGAAATGCAAGGTAAAAATCCTGCGATTTTCAGTCGGTTTCGGGCGTCCCCTGTGGTGTAAGGAGTTTGGCGGAGACAACACTGAATTTGTCATTGGCGCAATCCCATTGGGTGGTTACGTGAGAATGCTGGATGAGCGTGAGGGCCACGTACCCGAGCAGGAACGTGACAGGGCGTTTAATAACAAATCGCTCGGTGAACGTGTTGCCATCGTCGTCGCCGGGCCGCTGTTTAATTTTATTTTTGCTGTCCTGGCTTATTGGCTTGTCTACGTAGTTGGAGTAACCGGGTTGAAACCCATGATCAGCTCCGTAGAGGAAGGTTCCATTGCCATGCAGGCCGGTTTTCGCGCAGATGATGAAATTACGGAAATCAACGGACGGGAAACACCGACCTGGAATACGGCCGTGGAAATACTGGTTGCCGGGGTGATAGAGCGCAGCACAGCGACTGTCGGCGTAACAGATGCTCGAGGATATGAGCGTTCACTGGAAGTCGACCTCGCGTCAATCCCGATCGATGCTATGGCAGAGGGGAATCTGCTGCGCTTGTTGGGAGTCGAACCGGTACGACCGGCCATACCTGCAATTATCAGCGAGGTTGCGGACCAGGGCGCAGCCAGGCGGGCCGGCCTGGTGGAAGGCGACAGAATAGTAGCCGTTGACAATATACCGATCAGGGACTGGCGGCACTGTGTGGAGCTCATCAGGGCGGCGCCTGGTATTCCACTGTCCGTAAGAATATCCCGGAACGGTGAAGAGATGGAGGTAATTTTAACGCCCGAAGGAAAGCTGTCAGAAGAAGGAGGGACAATAGGTTATATCGGAGTCGGTGTGAATCCCGCCCTCAACACTGATCAATCCCTGTTTGCGGTTGAAGCTTATCCGGTTCACGCTGCCCTGGTAAAAGGGTTCCGTAAAACAATGGACATGAGCGTTGTCACGCTGCAGATTCTGGGCAGGATGATCACCGGTGAGGCTTCGCTGAAAAACCTGAGCGGCCCGGTCAGCATTGCCCAATACGCAGCGCAGACAGCACAAATGGGTATCGTTACCTTTCTGGGCTTCCTGGCCATCGTCAGTATCAGTCTGGGAGTGTTGAATTTGTTGCCTATACCGTTACTGGACGGAGGCCACCTGTTCTATTATTTCATAGAGTTTATCAAGGGCAGCCCGGTATCCTTATCCATGCAACTGATCGGTCAGCGAGTCGGTCTTGTGCTGTTATTCGGTCTGATGGCCCTTGCCATTTATAATGACATCCTCAGGCTTGCAGGTTAAACCACGTCCAGAGATGGGGTCAGGTCGCACATTG
>JAAXHV010000205.1:3202-5672 GCA_012270695.1 Gammaproteobacteria bacterium
CAATGTGCGACCTGACCCCATCTCTGTGGTGGTTTTAGCGGGCAGAGTGTTTTATTATAAGGAAGCTTTGACTTTATCAGAGGTTCCGTGAGTGACCATGTTGCCCGACAGATTGAAAGCGTGTCTGTGTAAATCGATTTTAGCGGTGCTGGTGTTTACCGGCTTCGCGCAGAAGCCTATTGCACAGGAATTTGTTATTGAGGACATCCGGGTTGAAGGATTGCAGCGGCTGACACCGGGAACCGTATTCAACTACCTGCCACTGGAAGTGGGTGACACCTTTAATCCCACGGTTTCCGCAGAAGCAGTCAGCGCCCTGTTCAAGACAGGTTTTTTTGATGACGTTCAACTGAAACGTGACGGCAATGTCCTGGTTCTTGTACTGAGGGAAAGGGCGGCAATCGGTAGTATTGAAATCAGCGGCAACAAGGATATAAAGACGGAAGATTTACTTGACGGCCTGAACCAGATCGGCTTCGCCCAAGGTCGGGTATTCGACCAGTCGCAACTGGATGGGCTGGAACGGGAACTGCGCAGGCAATATTTTTCCGCAGGTAAATATGCGGTAAAAATCGACTCGGAGGTGACGCCCCTGGCCAATAACCGGGTTGCCGTGAGTATCGATATCTCGGAAGGGAAGGCGGCCCGCATCAAACAGATTAATATCGTCGGCAACCAATCCTTCCAGGAGGATGATTTACTGGATGGGTTTGAATTGTCCAGGCCAACGTTGTTTTCCTTTTTTACCAAGGACGATCAGTATTCGCGCCAGAAGTTATCGGGGGACCTGGAGACCCTGCGCTCGTTTTACCTGGACCGGGGTTACGTGAATTTCAGCATCGACTCCACCCAGGTATCGATCACGCCTGACAAAAAAGATATATATATCACTATCAATATCACCGAAGGCGGGCAATATACCGTATCAGGGGTAAAGCTGGCAGGTGAGTTTATTCTGCCGGAGGAGAATTTGTACAGCCTGATCAGCGTGACCCGGGGAAGCCTGTTCTCGCGCAAACAGGTGACTGACAGCAGCGAGCGCATGTCTGAACGCCTGGGAGGCGCCGGTTACGCTTTCGCCAATGTCAATTCCATACCGGATATAGATGAAGATGACAAAACGGTGGAAGTCACGTTTTTTGTGGATCCCGGTAAACGGGTTTACGTAAGAAGGATCAACTTTTCAGGTAACAGCAGGACCAGGGACGAGGTGTTAAGACGGGAAATGCGCCAGCATGAAGGAGGCTGGATATCGACTCCCAAAGTGGAGAGGGGGAAGATCAGGCTGCAGAGACTGGGTTTCTTCGAGGAAGTCAACGTGGAGACACCGGCTATAACCGGTTCCGCGGACCAGGTTGACGTTAATTACAGCGTAACGGAGAAACCGTTTGGCAACTTTCTTGCCGGTCTGGGTTTTTCCCAGAACCAGGGACTGATATTCCAGACCAGTATCACCCAGGACAATTTCCTGGGTTCCGGGAAACGCATTCAGTTTGCGTTTAATAACAGCGATATCAACCGCAGGTTTGCATTGGGTTACGTCAATCCCTACTATACCGTGGATGGAATCAGCCGCGGCTTTAACGTAAATTACCAGCAAACCGAGGCTTATGACGCAAACATTACTGCGTTCGACAGCCGCGTCATAGGGGCCGGAGTCAGTTTTGGCGTGCCTGTGACGGAATATAATTTTATCAGCACCGCATTCGGTTACGAAAACACCAGGTTATCCGAAGACCGTTTCTTTGCGGAGCAGGTGAGGGATTTTATCGATCGGGAAGGCAGTAAATTCGATATTCTCAGGTTATCAGCTGCGTTTTCCTACGACACGCGCAACCGGGCGATATTGCCTACCAGGGGCGTGCAGCACCGGTTCAGTTCAGAAGTAGCGGTTCCGTCGTTCGGTAACTCTCTCGAGTTTTTCAAGATAGGATACCGCACCCAGTGGTATCATCCGGTACTGCGCAGTTTCATATTTACCGTCAAGGGTGATTTCGGCTATGGAAACGGAATGTTCGGCACTAATGAACTCCCGTTTTTTGAAAATTTCTATGCCGGCGGGCCCCGGTCGGTACGCGGCTATGAGGAAAACACCCTGGGACCAAAGGATACGCCGGTTCATGGCGGAACGAGGCGCCGGCCCTTAGGCGGCAATATCAAAGTGGTAGGTGGAGCGGAAATGATATTTCCGCTGCCTTTTCTCAAGGAATTCAAGCAGGTCCGGTTTGCCGCATTTTTTGACGGCGGCAACGTTTATTCCAGTGACGAATCGTTTGAATTCAGCGAACTCAGGTATTCTACAGGCTTGAGTGGTATCTGGATCTCACCTTTTGGTCTGGTAAGTGTTAGTATAGCCAGACCTATTGGAGATAAGGAAGGAGATGAGACACAACCGTTTCAGTTTACCTTTGGTTCAACATTTTAGAATAGCGGGATAAACAGCCCCGAACCGGTAAATTTTGCGGGAGTT
>JAAXHV010000206.1 GCA_012270695.1 Gammaproteobacteria bacterium
TTTTCTACACGGCCGTGGTTTTTGATCCGCGGGAAACCGCGGACAACCTGAAAAAATCCGGCGCGTTCGTCCCGGGAATGAGACCCGGGGAACAGACAGCCCGGTATCTTGACGGCGTGTTGACGAAACTGACCATGGTCGGCGCCATGTACATCACGTTCGTCTGTTTGCTGCCGGAGTTCCTGATCATACAGTTTAACGTGCCGTTTTATTTCGGCGGGACATCGCTGCTGATCATAGTCGTCGTGGTGATGGACTTCATGGCGCAAATCCAGGCCCACTTGATGTCGCACCAGTATGAAGGCGCGTTAAAGAAGGCCAACCTGAAAAGTCATGGGCGGCGTTCATGATGCGCGTCCTTCAGCTGAATACGCGGGTGTGACGGGGAAATGAAAGTCAGGGCTTCTGTAAAAAAGATATGCCGTAATTGCCGCATTATTCGCAGGAAGGGCAGTGTGCGCGTGATCTGCTCAGACCCGCGCCACAAACAGCGGCAGGGGTGAGCCGGGTGAGCCGGAATCAGAAAAAGACACTTAACGTCAAGAGAGAAAACGAATGGCTCGTATTGCAGGGGTAAATATACCCGACCATAAACACGTCAGCATCGCATTGACTCATGTTTACGGGATAGGTGGCACATCCGCCAGGAAGATCTGTTCTGCAACAGGAATAGAACCGGGCGTCAAGGTGTCGGCGCTCAGTGAAGACCAGCTGGACCTGTTGCGCGCGGAAGTAACGAAATATGAACTGGAAGGTGATTTACGCAGGGACGTATCCATGAACATCAAACGCCTGATGGATCTGGGCTCATACCGGGGTATCCGCCACCGCCGCGGGTTGCCCTTGCGCGGCCAGCGTACCCGCACGAATGCGAGAACACGCAAGGGACCGCGCCGCATCATCAAAAAGTAATACTGCGAGAAAGTGAATGGCAAAACCAAGAAGTAGCAGAAAGAAGGTCAAGAAGACGGTAGTCGATGGTATAGCGCACGTCCATGCGTCGTTTAACAATACCATCATCAATATTACCGACCGGCAGGGAAATACCCTGGCGTGGGCCACGGCCGGCGGCAGCGGATTTCGCGGGTCACGGAAAAGCACGCCGTTTGCGGCGCAGATTGCCGCGCAGAAAGTGGGTGAGATTGTACAGGACTTCGGTATGAAGAACCTGGAAGTGAACATCAAAGGTCCCGGACCGGGCCGGGAGTCGGCGGTACGCGCGCTGAATGCGTTGGGCTATAAAATCACCAACATCAC
>JAAXHV010000207.1:0-1211 GCA_012270695.1 Gammaproteobacteria bacterium
GATGGAGGTGATCAGGACGGAACTGGGAGAGATTCGGCAGCAGTATGGCGATGAGCGGCGCACTGAGATCATCGAAGACCAGATGAACCTGACCATGGAAGACCTGATTACCGAACAGGACGTGGTTGTGACCTTGTCCCATGCGGGTTACGCAAAAATGCAACCTCTGGACGCTTACCGGTTACAACGGCGCGGCGGCAGGGGCAAGTCAGCCACCGCGGTGAAAGATGAGGATTTCATCGATAAATTATTCATTGCCAGCACCCATGATACCTTGTTGTGTTTTTCCAGCCTGGGCAGACTGTACTGGCTGAAGGTGTATGAACTGCCCCAGGCCAGCCGCTCCGCCAAGGGAAAACCCATTGTCAACCTGTTGCCATTGAGCGAGGGTGAGCGCATCAATGCGATCCTGCCTATACGGGAGTTCAGCGATGACCTGTATGTTTTCATGGCAACCCGCAACGGCACTGTGAAGAAGACCTCACTCAAGAATTTTTCCCGGGCCCGGCCGAGCGGAATCCGGGCCATTGAACTCACCGAGGGTAATCGGCTGGTCAATGTTGAACTGACCGACGGCGAGCATGAGGTCATGCTGTTCAGTGACGCCGGCAAGGTAGTTCGTTTCAGGGAATCCGATGTGCGTCCCATGGGGCGCACGGCAAGAGGTGTCAGGGGCATCAGACTGGGGTCGGATGACAAGGTTATTTCCCTGATTATCGTCAAACAGGACAAGGCCGTGCTGACCGCGACCGAGAACGGCTATGGCAAGCGCACTCCCCTGGAAGACTATCGGCTGACGTCCCGGGGCGGCCAGGGTGTTATCTCCATTCAGACTAATGAGCGCAATGGAAGAGTTATCGGCGCGCAGATGGTCGATGAAGACGATGAGATCATGTTGATAAGCGACCAGGGCACCTTGATCCGCATGCGCACCAGCGATGTTTCAGTTGTCGGGCGCAATACCATGGGCGTAAAACTGGTTAACCTGAATGAAGGTGAAACACTGGCCGGACTTGAACGGATCGTAGATTACGGCGATGTCAGTAGTGATGAAACCAAGGTTTCTCCGGGTGAGGGCTGACCATGACGGCAAACCCGGTCTATAATTTCAGTCCTGGTCCCGCCATGTTGCCCCGGGAGGTGATGGCAAAGGTTCAGGCGGAATTTCTCGACTGGCACGGCCTCGGCATGTCCATCGTTGAAATGAGCCA
>JAAXHV010000207.1:1278-2024 GCA_012270695.1 Gammaproteobacteria bacterium
CGACGCCAACTACACCACCATACCTGACCCTGCCGAATGGCGTCTGAGCAAGCGGCCGGCTTACCTGTATTATTGTGATAATGAAACGATTACGGGCGTGGAATTTCAATCTGCGCCGGTATTACCGCACGATTACGCAGAGACTGTGCTAGTCAGTGACATGACGTCAAATTTTTTATCCCGACCTGTGCCGGTGGAGCGCTACGGCCTGATATTTGCAGGCACGCAGAAGAATATCGCCCCGGCCGGGTTGACCATCGCCCTGGTGCGGGAAGACCTGCTGGCCCGGGTGCGACCGGACACGCCGTTTTTATATGATTTTAACGTACTGGCCGAACATGGTTCCATGTTCAATACGCCGCCTGTCTTTAACTGGTATATGGCGGGTTTGACGTTTGCCTGGATCAGGGAACAGGGAGGAGTAGAGCAAATGCACAGGAATGCGCTGCTTCGTTCAGGCAAGTTGTATGATTTTATCGACACTGATGATTTTTACAGTAATCCGGTAGATAAATCCTGCCGCTCGAGGATGAACGTACCATTCATCCTGGCGGATACGAGTCTCGACAGCACATTTCTTGCTGCTGCGGGAGACAACGGACTGGTTGAATTGAAAGGGCATCGCAGCGTGGGTGGGATGCGGGCGAGCATGTACAATGGAATGCCAGAGTCCGGGGTGGATACGTTAATTGAATTCATGGCGGATTTTGTCGCTCGCTACGGCTAGCCTGCATATTGACAGCATA
>JAAXHV010000207.1:2072-16787 GCA_012270695.1 Gammaproteobacteria bacterium
GGCTACCTTATGTTACCGCTGGCATGGAAAGAGCAGTTCGGTCCATTTGCTTCAGAAGAAGTCGTCGAATTATATACAGCAACACAAGAAGTGGTCAGGGGCACAGTATGTGGCCCCGTGCGGATTAAAGTAGAAGGGTTTCGCACAATATATAACGAGGTACTATTTCTAAATATGCAGTCGATCAACGGTCAATATGAACCGCTGCTGGGATATATCGTGTTGGAACAATGCGGCGCGGCAGTCGATATGATTAGCCACCGGTTAGTGCCTGGGCACATGGACATGAAAAAAATCAACCGGTTATGAACAGTTCAAAGCTGGAAGCGCTGAGGAGGGAAATTGACGAACTGGACGCGCAGTTAGTCGAGCTGCTCAACCGGCGCGCCCGCCTGGCGCTGGATATCGGCGAAGTAAAGAAACAAGTAAACGATACGCTTCCCTTGCACCGGCCTGAGCGTGAAGCCCGGGTGCTGGAAAGGGTGAAAAGCCTTAATACCGGCCCCTTGTCGGATGATGAGATAGGCAGGCTGGTGCGTGAGGTCATGTCAGCCTGCCTGGCCCTGGAGGCGCCGCTTAATGTCGCTTGTCTTGGACCGGAAGGAACATTCACGCAGGCCGCGGCGTTAAAACACTTCGGACAATCGGTTGGGCTGTCACTGTTGGGCAGTATTGACCAGGTATTTCGGGAAGTCGAGGCCGGCGTATGCCAATACGGAGTGGTGCCGGTAGAGAATTCCATTGAAGGCGCAGTGAACCAGACCCTGGACATGCTGCTGGTGTCCGACCTGAAGCTCTGCGGCGAGGTGGCGTTGCGCATCCACCAGCATTTGCTCAGCCACGCGGGAAACGTGGAAGATATCGAAGTCATATATTCTCATGAACAGTCACTGGCGCAATGCCGCCGCTGGCTCGACGCAAACCTGGCGGAGGCGCGGCGCATAGCCGTGCCGAGTAACGCAGAAGCGGCGTTGAACGCCGGCAAAAACGAGAAAAGCGCGGCGGTGGCCGGTGAGCGTGCGGGAGTGATCTACGATTTGCCCATTCTCAGGAAAAACATCGAGAATGATCCTGAGAATACCACGCGTTTCCTGGTGCTCGGCAGAGAAACCGTTGCTCCCAGCGGCAATGACAAGACCTCGGTATTGTTTGCAATGCCGAGCAAGCCCGGCGCATTAATGAACATGCTCGCCTGTTTTGCCGACCACAACGTGAATATGACGAAGATAGAATCCAGACCGTCGCGCCAGGGAATGTGGGAATACGTGTTTTTCGTGGACCTCGCCGGCCATGCAGACGATGCCGAGGTTGCAAAAGCCTTGTCTGACCTGCGCGGCAAGGCCGCCATGGTGAAGTTGCTGGGTTCCTACCCCGCGGCATACCAGCTTCCGGTTTCATGATAAAGCCGGTCCTGTATCAAACAAAAATCAGCATATAGAAGTATTACCATGACCATTGACATCGCCGCATTGGCAACGCCGGGGATCGCCACTCTGCCGCCCTACCGGCCAGGCAAGTCCGCGGAAGAAGTGCAGCGCGAACTGGGTTTGACCAATGTGATCAAGCTGGCTTCCAATGAAAATTCTCTGGGGCCCAGCAAAAAAGTGCTGGACGCGCTGGCGTCAGGCGGGTTTGACCTGTGCCGTTACCCGGACGGTTCGGGTTCTTCCCTGAAGCGCGCCATAGCGGATTATCACGGCGTCAGTCCCGGCCAGATAACTCTGGGCAACGGTTCGAACGATGTGCTGGAACTGGCCGCCCGCAGCATCGTCACCAGCGCCCATGAAGTGATCTATTCGGAAAATGCGTTTATTGTTTACCACCTGGCGACACATTCAATCGGCGCCACTCCTGTCGTCATACCCACCCGTGACCAAAGTCATGACCTGGCGGCGATGCTGGATGCGATCAGTGGTCGCACCCGGCTGATCTTTATCGATAACCCGGGCAACCCGACCGGCAGGTGGATCGGCAAGGACCAGTTGCGTTCGTTTCTGGCCTCCGTGCCGGAAGACGTGATCGTCGTTGTCGATGAGGCCTATTATGACTATGCCGCTTCCCTGTGTGATGATTACCCGAATTCAACAGACTACCTGGCGGATTTTCCCAATCTGGTCACAACCCGTAGTTTTTCCAAAGCCTACGGTCTGGCCGGGCTTCGGGTCGGCTACGCGATCAGCCATCCCGACCTGGCAGATTTAATGAACCGGGTGCGCCAGCCTTTCAACGTCAATTCATTGGCGCTGCTCGCCGCGGAGGTCGCACTGGAAGACCAGGAGCACCTGCGTCGCTGTGTGGCAATGAATGAGCAGGGTATGCAGACCCTGACCGCGGCGTTTGCCGACCTGGGAATGGAATGGTTCGAGTCCATTGCCAACTTCGTCAGCTTCGATCTGGCACGACCGGCCGGCCCGGTTTACCAGGCCATGCTGCAGGAGGGCGTCGTTGTCAGGCCGCTGGTTGAATACGGATTGCCCAACCACCTGCGGGTGACCATCGGCCAGGAATACGAAAACGCTATATTTCTCAATGCCCTGGACAAGGTTTCAGCCACATATTTTTCTCTGTGATCCCTGTGTCCTCTGTGGTTGGAAACATGTTGTTTGACAGGATCACCATAATAGGGTTGGGACTGATCGGGGGTTCGCTGGCGCGGGCCCTGAAGCGCGCTGCTCTGTGTAAATCCATTACCGGTTATGGCCGGCGTGAAGCAGCCCTGCGACAAGCCGTTGAGATCGGGGTTATCGACTATTACAGCCTGGACGCCCGGGAGGCGGTTGCTGACGCTGACCTCGTTGTCCTGGCCACGCCGCTTTCCACGACCGAAACCCTGATGCGCACGATCGCTGACGCATTGAAGCCGGAGTGTATTATTACCGACGTCGGCAGCGCCAAGGGCGTGGTAGTGGCGGCTGCGAGAAAAGCTCTTGCAGATCGACTCGCGTATTTTGTCCCGGCGCACCCCGTTGCCGGAACGGAGAAAAGCGGAGTGGAAGCGTCTTTTGCCGAGTTGTTCGAAAAGCATATCGTGATCATTACGCCGCTTGCGGAGACCGGCCGCAGCGCCAGGGACAGGGTTGCCGCCATGTGGCGAGGCGTGGGCGCCAGCGTCGTCGACCTGGAGATCGGCCACCATGATGAGGTATTGGCGGCAACCAGCCACCTGCCCCACGTGCTGGTTTATACCCTGATCGATTGCCTGGCGCGGATGCAGGACAAGGAAGAGATTTTTGCTTACGCAGCGGGAGGTTTCGCGGACTTTACCCGGGTAGCTTCCAGCAGTCCGGAGATGTGGCGCGACATCTGCCTTGCCAACGGCGCCTCGTTGCTGGCTGTTCTGGACAACTTTGAGCAGCACCTGAACGGTGTCAGGGAGGCGATTGCCGACGCTGACGGGGACAGTTTGATGAAAATTTTTTCCCGGGCCAAGCAGGCCAGGGACATGTACACCAAAACCAGGGGACGATAGTATTTTCCCTGCCGGGTCGGGCTAGCGCCGAGGACGAGCGCGGAACGCTACAGGGATGTACCATGGAACGGACAAACAGCCCCAAAACCCAGTTAGCGAGAATTGCTGATTGGATAACTCTGGTCTGGGAAAAGAGTAACAAATATGTTATTCTTTTCCTATGGCATGGAGCATTGACTATAAAGAACTCAAACTTGCCTTACAACGGATGAGAGTTGTTGTAAATGAAACATGAGAAGCTAAAAGCCCGAGCGCTCTCCAGACCTGAAGTTAAGGCAGAATACAACGCCTTGGAATCCGAGTTTTCGCTTTTAGAGAAAATATTGAAGGATCGGGAAAAAGCTGGTCTTTGCCAAGCGGAGGCAATCGTTCCTGTGAAAACCGAAGGGCCCGCTGTGTCCTGACTTGATTCCTCTCTTGCTGAAGGTAACAAAGCTTCATCTGGTGTGGTCTCCCGTTAAGAGGAAACAATCTTAAACATAACTAGCCTCGCTTATGCGCTGGTTCGAGGGGCAATGGGAGCAGGACCCCGCCTTAGACGTGGTGTGGCTCACATCCAACAAGATCAAAAACAATCTGGACGAGCTGACCACAGCTGTTGACCCCTCAACTTAAACGAATTGGTGAGAAATGCGGGCTGGAATAGACTACCTCGTCAGTCCTGTTGCTGGGGGATTACAGGGTAAGATACGTGTTCCCGGCGATAAATCAATCTCGCACCGGGCAGTGATACTGGCATCGCTGGCTGAAGGAGTCAGTGATTGCAGCGGTTTCCTGGACAGTGCCGATACGCGCGCCACCATGGCTGCCTTCCGGCAGATGGGAGTGCGCATCACGCAGGAGGATGAGTTGCTGTCCATTGCCGGGGTAGGGTTGCACGGTCTGTTGGCGCCGCCCGATACTCTGGACGTGGGTAATTCCGGCACCTCGGCGCGCTTGCTGCTGGGTGTGCTGGCCGGGCAAAGCTTTGCTTCCACCTTGACTGGGGATGAGTCGCTGGTGCGCAGACCGATGCGGCGCGTGGCTGACCCGCTCAATTCAATGAATGCTGATGTGCGCGTCACTCCCGAAGGCACCCTGCCGGCGCGCATAACCGGCAACAGGTCCCTGCGCGGCATCGAGTATGAATTGCCTGTTGCCAGCGCCCAACTGAAATCCGCGTTACTGCTGGCAGGTTTGTATGCACGGGGTAAGACCGTGGTAATCGAACCGGCGCCGACTCGTGATCATACGGAGAGACTGCTGGCGCATTTCTTCTGTCCGGTCACGCGTTCGGGCAAACGGATAATGATTGAAAGCGGGGTATTGCGGGCAAACCGAATGCGTATTCCCGGTGATATTTCTTCTGCGGCTTTTTTTCTGGTCGCGGGCTGTATCGTTCCCGGTTCGGACCTGGTCATTGAAGGTGTCGGGCTTAACCCGACCCGGCGGGCGGTGCTGGACATTCTCAAGCTGATGGGAGCGGACATCAGTGTCGCCAATGTTGTTGAGGGAGCCGCTGAGCCATGCGCGGACCTACGGGTAAAATATCGGCCAATGCACGGAATCTCAATCCCCGCGGAGCTGGTGCCAGGCGCCATTGACGAATTTCCGGCAATCATGGTAGCAGCCTGTTATGCGAGGGGCGAAACCGTGCTCAAAGACGCGGCGGAATTACGCGTGAAAGAAAGCGATCGCATCCAGGCCCTGGCTGACGGGCTTGAAAGAATAGGTATTGCCGTCGAAACCCGTCCTGACGGCTTGCGTGTTGAGGGTGGCCGGCCCTGTGGCGGAGTAGTATACAGCCACGGCGATCATCGTATTGCCATGGCCTTCTCGGTAGCCGGCCTCGCCGCGTCTGGCCCAATAACCATACAGGATTGCAAAAACGTCGATACCTCCTTCCCTGGGTTTGCCGATTGCGCCCGGCAACTAGGCTGGGAGATCAAGGAAGTGGAATGATTGATTTGAGCCACCGAGGGCGCAGAGATCATGGGTGGTAAAAATCATGATTAAATCCCCCGTCATAACCGTCGATGGCCCGAGCGGGAGCGGCAAGGGAACGCTCTGTAACCGTATCAGCCGCTGGTTGAACTGGAACCTGCTGGACAGCGGAGCGCTGTATCGTATCCTGGCGCTGTTGGCGCAACGGGAAAATATTCCCGTTTCCGACGGCGTCGGGGTGGCTGCGCTGGCGCACGACCTGGACGTTCAATTCAGATCTGCTGAAGGAGACGAACCGGTAATAGTCCTGCTGAACGGAGACGACGTCAGTCCCCAGATCCGGCAGGAGGATTGTGGCAGCGCGGCCTCAAGTCTGGCTGCACACAGCGTAGTACGCGAGGCAATTCTGGGATGGCAGCGGAGTTTTCAGCGCCCCCCCGGTCTTGTGGCGGACGGGCGCGATATGGGCACCGTGGTTTTTCCGAATGCCGAATTAAAGGTATTTTTGCTGGCGAATCCGCATGAACGCGCGAAAAGACGATATAAACAGTTGAATGCTAAAGGGATTAATGTTAAATTTCCACAGCTCGTGGGGTCAATCGCTGAACGGGACGAACGGGATAAACAACGCATTCACTCTCCTTTGAAGCCGGCCGACGGCGCAGTTGTAATTGATACCTCTGATAGAGGCAGAGATGATGTATTCGCACAGGTGGCGGCAATAATCGAGAAACGCTTTGGTTTGCCGGCCATGCGGACTTAATATTAAACTTTAATAAAAAGAGATAACTTATTGTATGACAGAGAGTTTTGCTGAATTATTCGAACAAAGCCAAGTGGAAGCAAAAATGCGCCTTGGTTCCATTTTGAACGGGGTCGTCGTTGACGTCTACCAGGATAATGTAATAGTCAGCGCCGGTTTAAAATCGGAATCATGGATACCTATCGACCAGTTTTACGATGAAAAAGGCGAGCTTGAGGTTTCCATAGGCGACCAGGTTGAAGTGGCCCTGGATGCGATTGAAGACGGTTACGGCGAGACCCGTTTATCCAGGGAGAAAGCAAAACGGTTGCTGGCGTGGAATAACCTGGAACAAGCCTACGACTCAGATAAAACCGTAACCGGGGTGATAACGGAACGGGTCAAGGGAGGTTTTACCGTTGACATTGAAGGCATCAGGGCATTTTTGCCGGGCTCGCTTGTGGACGTACGGCCGGTCAAGGATACGGTTTACCTGGAAGGCAAGCCGCTGGATTTCAAGGTAATTAAAATCGACCGGAAACGAAGCAACGTGGTGGTATCCCGCAGGGCTGTGGTAGAGAGTGAGAATATCGCAGAACGGCAAAGCCTGATTGAAAAACTCAAGGAAGGCGTCACCGTAAAAGGCGTGGTAAAGAACCTGACGGACTATGGTGCGTTCCTGGACCTGGGCGGTATCGATGGACTGCTGCATATCACTGACATGGCCTGGAAACGGGTAAAAGACCCGGCCGATATCGTCAGTATCGGTGACGAAATCGAAGTCAAGGTGTTGAAGTTTGACCGTGAACGAAACCGGGTTTCCCTGGGTTTGAAACAGATGGGCGATGATCCCTGGGGTGATTTGACCAAGCGCTTTCCGGAAGGATCGCGTTTGCACGGCTCGGTAACCAACCTGGCTGATTACGGTTGTTTTGTCGAACTTGAAGAAGGTGTCGAGGGATTGGTGCACGTGTCGGAAATGGATTGGACTAACAAGAATATCCATCCTTCGAAGCTGGTACAGACGGGTGATCAGGTTGACGTCATCGTATTGGACATCGATCAGGAACGCCGGCGGATTTCACTGGGAATGAAGCAGTGCCAACCGAATCCCTGGGAGGAATTTGCCGCCCTGCATAACAAGGGAGACCGGGTTCGGGGTCAAATCAAATCCATTACCGATTTCGGCATCTTTATCGGCTTGCCCGGCGGCATAGACGGGTTGGTGCATTTATCGGATGTGTCTTGGGTGGACGAAGGTGAGTTGGCGCTCCGAAATTATAAAAAAGGCACCCAGATTGAAACGGTCGTGCTCGTCGTGGATACCGAAAGAGAGCGCATATCGCTGGGGATTAAACAACTGGAAAGAGATCCGTTCACGGCATATGTGGCAGAGAATCCCAAGGGTACGGTGGTTACCGGAAAGATCAGAGCCATCGAAACCAGGAATATTGTCGTTGAGTTGGCTCAGGGAGTTGAAGGGCAGTTAAAACTGTCAGAGTTGTCAGGGAATAAGAAAGCCAGGGATGCAAAAAGCAGTGGAGTACAGGAAGGTGACAAAATTGAAGTCAAAATCACTGCAGTCGACAGGAAAAAGCGTACAATTTCTGTCTCGGTGAAGGCAAAGGAATCAGATGAGGAATCTGCTGCAATCAAGGAGTACAAACCCGACTCTTCATCCGGGGCAAAATTAGGTGACTTGCTTAAGAAGCACTTGGACAACGGGGGGAGTGGTTGATTTTTCGCACAAACAATGCGGGATTAGAGCAATGACCAAATCTGAACTGATTGAGGCTTTGAGCAGGCGGCAGCCTCAGTTTACATCTAAAGACATAGAATCGGCAGTAAAAACAATTCTTGAGGCAATGGCCCAGAACCTGGCGAGTGGGGAGAGGATCGAAATCCGCGGGTTCGGTAGTTTCTCACTACACTATCGGCCGCCGCGGGTCGGCCGTAACCCCAAATCCGGTGAAGCTGTTTCTTTGTCGGCCAAGCACGTCCCTTATTTCAAACCGGGGAAGCAAATGCGCGAGCGCGTGGACCAGGATTCGTGAATCCGTTTGATGTCCATCGTTAAATTCGCGCTGGTCCTGCTTGTTGTCGTAGCCGGATTGGTGTTCCACGTTCGTAATGACCAACTGGTCGTGGTTGATTACTATCTCGCAAACCATGAGATACCGTTATCGGTGGCCCTTGCCATGGCCCTGCTTTGCGGGGCAATTCTGGGTGTTTTGTCCGGTTTGCCGTCATGGTTAAAACTGAAGCGTGACAAGGCAAAACTCAGCAGACAACTCAGGAAATACGAACCTGACCCACAAGATTCTGCAGATAAATCCACAGATGACACAGATTGACACTGATACTTTATTCTGCAGATAACAATCGATAAGCAGCAGATATATGTATGCAAGTCCCCTGCAGCCTGAAATTCCCGCGCGCAAGGGACAGCGGGTAGTGTGGGGTCGGCTGCAAGGTTGCAGCAAGGCATTGGCAATCACGTCTGCTGCACAGGAAAATGCCGCCTTGTTTGTCGTTATCACCGCAGACCAGCCCGGCGCCCATCGTCTCATGGAAGAACTGGCCTTCTTCAATCCGCCCCGCTCCGGTCAGAAGCTGTTGTTGTTCCCGGATTGGGAGACCCTGCCTTATGACCAGTTTTCCCCTTACCAGGATATTGTTTCCGACAGGCTGGCGACGCTGGTGGAATTGCGCGATATGCGCAGCGGCATTCTGGTTGTTTCCATATCCACCTTGATGCATCGTCTGCTGCCCGCGGATTACCTCCTGGCGCACAGCCTGTTGTTACGCACCGGGCAGACCTTGGAAACGGACAGCTTCAGACAGGAACTGGGCAACAACGGTTATCGCAGCGTGTCTCAGGTCATGGAACACGGGGACCTGGCCGTAAGAGGTTCAATCCTCGATATTTATCCTATGGGTTCCGACGTGCCGTTCCGGCTGGACCTGTTCGATAATGAAATTGACAGTATCCGCATATTCGATATCGAAACCCAGAGATCCCTGGAAAAAACGGACGAAATCAGGATTTTGCCTGCCAGGGAAGTTCCTTTGACCGCTTCGGCCATAGACCTGTTCCGGAGTAACTGGCGTCTCAGGTTTGCGGGGAATCCCGGCCGCTCGCGGATTTATACCGACGTCAGCAGCGGTATCGCGCCGGCGGGAATCGAGTACTATCTGCCATTGTTTTATTCGCAAACCGGCAGCCTGGTCGATTATTTTCCGGAAAACCCGACGGTCATGCTGGATGAGGGGGCGTATAACGCGGCGCTGGAATTCCAGGATATGGTGCAAACCCGTTATGAACAGCGAAAACACAACGGCGACCGGCCACTGTTGACACCGCAGGAAGTGTTTTACCCGACCGATGAGGCGCTCGGACTGCTGGCTGCTTACCCGCAAATACATGCCGGCGACACCGGCATCGATACCGGGGGGGTCAAAACGGTTAACTTCAGTACCGGATACCCGCGCAAGTTCCCCGTCAATGCGCGTGCGCAGGACCCCCTGGCTGTTTTCCGCCGCTTCATGGACGAATTTGCGGGACGTACGCTGATTGTGGCGGAATCGGTTGGTCGCCGGGAAACTATCATGGAATTATTCAGCGCAGAAAAGACCAGGCCGGTCCTTTGCCGGGATTGGGACGAGTTCATGGCGGATGAGGTTCGCTTCGGTTTAACCGTAGCCCCCCTGGAACGGGGGGCGGTACTGGAACATCCCAGCGTCGTCATATTAAGTGAATCCCAGTTGTTCGGTGAGCGGGCGCAGCAGCGCCGTTTACGCAAGCGGCGCCGGCAACTTACCGACTCGATCGTCAGTAGTTTAACGGAATTGTCTGTCGGCGCACCGGTAGTCCATGAAGAGCATGGGGTGGGCCGTTACCGCGGGTTGCACACCCTGACGGTGAATGGCATCGAAGCCGAGTTTATCTGTCTGGAATATGACCAGGGAGACAAGCTATACGTACCGGTGGCTGCGCTGGACCTGGTGAGCCGGTACGTCGGTGAGGATGCGGAACATGCGCCGTTGCACCGTCTGGGCAGCGGCCAGTGGCAGAAGGCGAAACGTAAAGCCCTGACAAGAGTTTATGATGTGGCTGCGGAATTGCTGGAACTGCATGCCCGCAGGGCTTCTGTTAACGGTCATGCGTTTGCCATTGACAACAATGCCTACCAGGCATTTGCCCAGGACTTTCCTTTTGAAGAGACTCCGGGCCAGGCGGAGGCGATAGCCGGGGTCCTGGAGGATATGCGCGCTGCTGTCCCCATGGACCGGCTCATTTGCGGCGATTCGGGTTTCGGCAAAACGGAAGTCGCTATGCGCGCTGCCTTTGTCGCGGTGGAAAACCACAAACAGGTTGCCTTGCTGGCGCCTACCACCCTGTTGGCGCAACAGCATTACCAGAACTTCAGGGACCGGTTTGCGGATTGGCCCGTGCGTATCGAAGTGTTGTCCAGGTTTATCTCCAGAAAGGATCAGTCTGCGATTGGGAATGACCTGCGCACAGGTCTGATCGACATCGTCATCGGCACGCACAAACTGCTGCAGGACGGTGTTGCCTACAAAAATCTCGGCCTTGTGATCATCGATGAGGAACATCGTTTCGGGGTGCGCCAGAAGGAGAAACTGAAGTCGATACGCGCACAGGTGGACGTGTTGACGCTCACCGCGACCCCGATCCCGCGTACGCTTAACCTGGCGTTATCGGATTTGCGTTCCCTGTCAATTATCGCCACGCCGCCGTTAAAACGTCTGCCGATCAGGATTTTTATCAGGGAATGGAGTGAGGAATGGCTTGCCGAGGCCATGCTGCGCGAGATCAAGCGGGGGGGACAGGTTTATTTTGTGCATAACGAAATCGAATCCATAGAAAAAACCGCGTCTGAAGTCGGCAGGCTGGTGCCGGAGGCCAGGCTCAGGATAGCGCACGGGCAAATGCCGGAAAAGCAGCTCGAGCAGGTGATGCTGGACTTTTATCATCTCAGGTTTAACGTCCTGGTATGCACGACGATTATCGAGACCGGCATCGACGTTCCCAGCGCCAACACCATCATTATCAACCGGGCGGACAAATTCGGGCTGGCGCAACTGTACCAGCTGCGCGGCCGGGTCGGACGTTCGCATCACCAGGCCTATGCCTACCTGATTACACCGGACCGGAGGGCGATCAGTGCCAGCGCAGTCAAGCGGTTTGAAGCGATTGAAGCGCTTGAGGAACTGGGTATGGGTTTTACCCTGGCTACACATGATATGGAAATACGTGGAGTGGGAGAAATTTTAGGCGATGAACAAAGCGGACAAATCCAGGAGATCGGGTTTGGCTTGTATATGAGTTTACTGGAGCGGGCGGTGTCCTCGTTGCAGGCCGGGCGCCAACCGCAACTGGACCGGCCCCTGGATCATGGTACCGAAATAGACTTGCACGTTCCCGCGTTGATACCGGCTGACTACCTGCCCGACGTACACGCCAGGTTGATAATGTATAAGCGTATAGCCGGGGCTGAACAGGAAGCCATGTTATGGGACTTGAAGGAGGAATGTATAGACCGGTTCGGCTTGTTACCGGACCCCCTGAAGAACCTGTTCCGTTTGGCCGGGATCAAACAGAAGACAAGGCCATTGGGAATACGCAAAATAGACCTGGGTGAGAGGGGCGGCAGAATCCACTTTCATGAGGATGCCGGCGTGGACAGGGGAAAACTGATCAACCTGCTCCAGGCAAACCCTCGTGTCTATAAACTGGTAGGGGGAGCTAAACTGGGCGTCGATCAGGAACTCATCGATACCCAGGCGCGCTTCCGCTTTGTCGACGAGTTCCTTGACAGCCTGGTTCACTAACCCGGATTTCTCATTACCAGAGAAGTCCGGGTTAATCATTGCATGGCCAGCAGGCGCGGTAGCGTTTTACCAGCCAGCGATTAAACTGCTGTAATGTCTCCTCCTGCCAGGAGGATCGTCCATTAACGCATACTTTTGGGTTGTGCTACGATCTTGTTTTGCTTGCTCTGGCAAGTCCTGGATGAACTTGATCAGAGCTTTCCTGAGATATTATGATGGCTTATGCTGAACAGGGTTAAGGTTTCACATATCGGGCCAAAGCTGCAGGCAGCCGTCTTTTATTGTCTGTTGTCGCCATTCAGTATCCCGGCGCTTGCCGCGGACTGGTATCAGGTGGAAGTGATCCTGTTCGACTACACCGAACCTGACGCCGAAGGCGAATGGTGGTATGAAAACCCGGGACTGCCCGGACGCGATCAATCCATTGAATTGATCCTGGGCACTGCTGACCCTGAAGAAGGAGAACCAACCAGTCCCGCTGATGAGGCGGACCTGATACCGTACCTGGCCTTGTCAAAGGAAGATTACCGGCTTGTCGGTGTCAGCAGGGTATTGGAACGATCCGGAGAACAGCGACCTCTGCTGCACATTGCATGGCAACAGCCCGGACTGGACAGCCGGAACATCAGGGCCATACACCTGGACAATACCCGGTTCGAGGAAAAACCCGCAGAACAGGTCGAACCGGAACCGGGAGAGGCGCGGGATTGGCTGGAATATACGCCGCCTGTGAAGCTGTACGACGGCATTATCCGGCTGCGCAGGTCCCGTTTCCTGCACCTTGACGTGGATTTTGCCTATTTCCCTGACACGCTGGAACAGCCGGAGCTGGAATTGCCGGAACAAGCCGGCGGGCAGGGCCGACTGTCAGCGGACTACGTCAGGCTGACGGAGAGCAGGAGAATTAAACTGGATGATTTGAATTATTTTGACCATCCCCTGTTCGGCCTGCTCATCCAGGTCAGGCGGCTGGCAATCAATAACGACTCCTGACCCGACCTCTGACGGCCAAAATCAACCGTTGTCAGCCAGCAGTGTCATGCCGGCCCAGTTGCGCGCGAATTGAGCTGCGCTCCTGCCGCTGCGAGTGCCTTTTTCCAGCGCCCATTGCAGCGCGGCCTGCCTGACCTGTTCTCGGTCGCCAACTTTTACGCCGGTCCTGGCCAACCAGTGAAATGCAATCTGCAGGTATTGTTCCTGGTTGAACGGGTGGAATGACAGCCAGATGCCGAAGCGTTCCGACAGGGAGAGTTTCTCTTCAACCGCTTCGCTCTGGTGGATTTCGCCATCGATGATTTCAGCCTCCAGGTTCTCCGACCTGAACTCCGGTATCAGGTGACGGCGGTTGGAGGTAGCGTAGATCAGGATGTTATCCGGTATATCGCTCACCGAGCCGTCCAGTAAGACCTTGAGTGTCTTGTAACTGGGGTCATTCACGTCGAATGATAAATCGTCACAATAGATGATGAATTTACCGGCGTACTGGTTCAGTTCATCACAGATATCGTTCAGGTCGATCAGGTTGTCTCGCGTAACTTCAACCAGGTACAGCCCCCGCTCCCGGTACTCGCTGAAGATGGCTTTGACCAGGGATGACTTGCCCGTACCCCGCGGCCCCCACAACAGGACGTTATTTGCGGGATAATTATTGATGAACTGTTCGGTGTTCAGGCGAAGCGAGGTTTTTTGCCTGTCTATACAAAGCAGATCATCCGGCCTGATATCCCTGGAATACTTGATCTCTTCCAGGTAGGAGGACGCGCCTCTGCGGCGCCAGCGCATCAGCGGGGAAGCCTGCCTCAAACGCGGGGACGGCGTGTTAAATTTCAGCCGGTTCATCAGGGAAGCGAACCGCGACACCGGTTTATCCGTATTTATCATGATGATAATCTGGTTGATCAGGCTGCCATTATACGCCGATATGCAGGTTTTCCGGCTTTTTTGCAAAATCCGGATGCAGGTGTATGCCTGCCAGCTTTATAATACCGTTTCAGTTTTACACACAGAAAGGTGAGGCATGTTTAACAGAGACATGAATATTGCGGGGTACGACGACGTGCTCTACCAGGCTATGCAGGGTGAGAGAACCAGGCAGGAAGAACATATCGAATTGATCGCATCGGAAAACAATGTCAGCCCCAGGGTGCTGGAGGCGCAGGGTTCAGTGCTGACCAATAAATATGCCGAAGGCTACCCGGGTAAACGCTATTACGGCGGTTGTGAATACGTCGATGTCGTCGAACAGCTTGCCATCGATCGCGCAAAGCAGTTGTTCGGCGCGGATTACGCCAACGTTCAGCCCCATTCCGGTTCCCAGGCCAACGGCGCGGTCTATCTTGCGTTGTGCCAACCGGGCGATACGATCATGGGAATGAGCTTGGCCCATGGCGGCCACCTGACCCACGGAGCCGCGGTCAATGTCTCCGGAAGGTTGTATAAGGCTGTACAGTACGGGTTGAATACCGATACGGGTGAGATTGATTATGACGCCGCGGAACAGCTTGCCCTTGAGCATAAGCCACGGCTGATCATGACCGGGTTTTCCGCGTACTCGCGCAGGGTGGATTGGCAGAGATTCAGGGAGATAGCGGATAAGACGGATGCCTACCTGGTAGCCGACATCGCCCACGTGGCCGGGTTGATCGCCACCGGACTGTATCCCAGCCCGGTCCATATCGCGGACGTGACGACGACGACGACTCACAAGACCTTGCGTGGTCCGCGT
>JAAXHV010000208.1 GCA_012270695.1 Gammaproteobacteria bacterium
AGGCATTGTCGAACCTGACACCGCGTACGGCCAGCCTGTCCATATTGGGTGTTGAAACGTCTTTATCCGAGTATACGCCCAGTGCATCGGTCCGGGCCCAGTCCAGTAGGATCAGGACGATATTGGGAGGACGCTGCAGTTCATCTTCGTAAACCGGGTGGAGAGGTGTCTCCTGCGTGCGCGCGGTGAGGATGCCTGTCAGCAGGAGCGTAACGACACCGGCCAGGACAAGACAGATTGCGACTGTTACTTTGTTATTGAACTTCATGAACTTTGCCTGATGGGGACGGAATTCAATTTCATCCCCTGTGATCTTGGATTTCATGAACTGCGACCCTCCCCTATGTTCCTGCGTCGATTAACAAAGGTACTCGCTGTGATCCAAGGGGTCAACAGTTGAGTACAGTTATATCCCTGATACAATACCGGCAGGACAAGCACGTACTTTAAATCGGGAAATTCCATCTAACTCCAGAGACATCGTCATTCTGGCGAATACCAGAATCCAGTTTACAAGCCTTTCCTTATAAACAATGAATCACTCCGACCTCAACTGGATAACAAACTTCATCTGGGGCATCGCCGATGACGTGTTGCGAGATCTGTACGTAGGCGGCAAATACCGGGATGTAATTTTGCCGATGACCGTCCTGCGGCGCCTAGATGCAGTCATAGTGCCGACTGAACTGGATTGGCGGGTCAAGACCGGGCAATGCCGTGTTCGTGCCGCCACCACATACAGCGATGCCAAATTGTATGTCGGCTTTGGAACGCTTCCTTCACGCCGAAAATGATGGATTGTCAACTCTGCTCCGGGCTGGGCTTGCCAATGGAAGCTCTTGTTAATCTCAAGATCGCGCGGGAGATTACTGGAAAGCGTCGTGACCGGATATTCGTCTACGACCAGTATCTTTCCATTCTCAACGAAGGAACGGAGGTGACGTGATGTCCACTATCACTGCGCTCCTATTGGCAGGGAACGGGCTATGACACCGGCGTTGTTTGTAAAGGAATTAACCGGCCTGAATTTTGACAATACGTTTAACCCGTATTCTGATCGTTGCGCTGTCTACGATCTCGCTGACGCGCCCCTTAGCCGGTCACAGACACTGCAGTCTATCCTTGAGGCGGCAGCAGAACGAGAAATTGATTCCCTGTGGATTGGCCGCGATCTCGGCTATCGCGGCGGCAGACGGACGGGGCTTGCGTTTACAGATGATGTGCATTTGACAGTTCACGCCGAACGTTGGGGTATAGAGGTTATGCGTTCAACCAGAGGTGAACCGGTCGCCGAGCGGACTGCAGCCGTCATCTGGCGTGCCCTCTCACAGGCCAGGGAGCCTGTTTTTCTCTGGAATGTCTTCCCATTACATCCTCACGAGCCCGGCAAACCTTTCACTAATCGAGCCCACAATTCCCGTGAACGCAGGGCCGGCGAAGAGTTTCTCTCGCAGCTGATCGCACTTTTGCGGCCGGGCCGACTTATTGCAATCGGCAATAACGCGGCACAATCGGCGCGTCGCATAAGCAGTCAGCCCAAAGTCATTGAGGTAAGACACCCCAGTCACGGTGGGAAGACACGATTTTCAGCACAAATGAGCGAATTGTATGACCTGGCTGGAAATGGTGTGTCGGAGATTGGGGCATGATATACGAACCAGGACGTGCCTTGGAATTGCTACGGTCAGGCACGGGACTGCCTCGCGCAGAGTTTCGTGAGGGTCAGGAAGAAGCTATCCGGCATATTACGACTGGCAAGGGTCGTCTATTGGTTGTGCAAAAGACTGGCTGGGGCAAGAGCTTTGTTTATTTCATTGCAACGAAACTACTGCGCGAAGCAGGTATGGGGCCTGCGCTTCTCATCAGTCCCCTACTATCGCTTATGCGTAACCAGATTGCCGCGGCGGTACGTATGGGTGTTCACGCGGAAACAATTAATTCTGACAATCAGGAACGCTGGGAGGAGGTTGAAAATGCTATAAGCAGTGACAAGGTGGATATACTGCTTATTTCCCCCGAAAGACTCGCCAATGAACGTTTTCGTGCCCAGGTGCTGGCAAAGACCAGCAATCGCATAGCTCTCCTTGTGATCGATGAAGCACATTGTATCTCTGACTGGGGTCACGACTTTCGTCCACACTACCGGTTAATCGAACGCATCATCCGCTTCTTGCCGCCTAATCTCCGTCTGTTGGCGACAACGGCAACTGCGAATGACCGGGTAATAGACGATTTGACAGAAGTACTCGGTCCAAACCTGGAAATATCACGTGGTGACCTCAACCGGCCCTCCCTTACTCTTCAGACAATCCGCTTGCCGACCCAGGCTGAACGACTCGCATGGTTAGCGGAACAATTGCCTGCGTTGTCGGGTCACGGGATTATTTATACGCTTACAGTACGTGATGCGGAACAGGTAAGTGAATGGCTTAAATCTTGCGGATTGGATGTTGCGGCCTACACAGGTGAGACAGGTGATCAGCGGCCTGAGTTGGAAGATGCGCTACTTCAAAACAAAGTAAAAGCACTGGTGGCAACGACAGCCTTGGGCATGGGTTTCGACAAACCGGACCTGGCTTTTGTTATTCATTATCAGACACCAGGATCTGCGGTAGCCTACTATCAGCAGGTCGGTCGAGCAGGGAGGGCGCTTGCCGCTGCATACGCAGTGCTTTTAAGTGGTCAGGAGGAAATCGAAATCACCGACTACTTTATCGAGAGTGCGTTTCCAACCAACGACGAAGTAGAAGAGGTAATCAACGCCTTGGAAGCCGCTCCTGAGGGACTGTCCATTCCTCAGCTTCTTGGTGCACTCAATATCAGCAATGGTCGTATCCAGAAAACCATACAACTTCTTTCTTTGGAATCACCAGCACCTATCATCAAACAAGGAACCAAGTGGCAACTGACTCCTGAAATCCTGAATCCTACCTTCTGGGAACGGGCGGAGCGGCTCACTGAACTACGAAGGATGGAACAGGAGCAAATGCAGGAATACGTGAGGCTGTCTTCCAATCATATGGCCTTCCTAATTCGAGCGCTGGATGGGGAACCGGATAATCTCTCTCCACAAGGCTTGCCGCCTTTGGCGACGGAACCGGATTCTGTGCTTGTTCGTGAAGCGGTTGCTTTCTTGCGTCGCTCGAGTCTACCGATTGAACCGAGAAAGAAATGGCCATCCGGAGGATTAGAGCATTATAATCTATCCGGACCAATCACTTCCGACCTCCAAGCACAACCCGGCAAGACACTATGCGTCTGGGGCGATGCCGGCTGGGGTGGTTTAGTCCGACAAGGGAAGTACTATGACGGATACTTCTCCGAAGAACTGGTAGATGCTTGTCACGAATTGATCGAAAAATGGAACCCGCAGCCCTTCCCGGAATGGGTAACTTGCATTCCTTCACGACGACATCCAGATCTGGTACCCGATTTCGCCCGACGCTTGGCCGAATCCCTTGACCTCCCTTTCAAGCAGGCATTAATCAAGACAGAGGACCGCCCGGAGCAAAAGACAATGGCGAACAGCTCTCAACAGGCACGCAATATTGACGGTTCGCTGGCACTGACCGATGAGGTATTGACTGGTAGCCCACTGCTGCTCGTGGACGACATGGTAGACTCGCGCTGGACTTTCACTCTCGCAGCCTGGTTGCTTCGCTCAAATGATAGCGGTGAAGTGTGGCCGTTAGCGCTTGCTCAGGTGGGAAACTAACGATGAATGAGATACTTTCCCTGAACACCAAAGCAATTCTGCTGTTGACGGCTCCCTTGATCGTTGTACGCAACAAAGGCAAAGAACCGGCCGACCTGCTTAAGCCGGGGGAATATACGAAACTCGCTTTGTATCTCCAAGAGAGGGGCAGGCAACCCGCTGATTTACTGGGTTCGGACGCGGACCAAATTCTCAGAGATTGCCACTATATACTTGAAAAGGATCGGCTTATGCGTCTGCTGGATCGGGGTTTTCTCTTGAGCCAGGCAATAGAACGCTGGCAAACAAGGGCAATTTGGGTAATGAGCCGCGCTGATGACAGTTATCCACAAAGGCTCAAATCACAGCTTAAGAAAGACTCACCAAGTTTGCTGTATGGTTGCGGGGAGCAGGAGCTTCTTAATAGTGGAGGGCTGGCGGTTGTAGGCTCACGCAACGCGAATGGTTCATTGGTTGAGTACACTCAGCAAGTCGGACAGTTAACCGCACAGGCCGACCGGACTGTTGTCTCCGGTGGGGCAAGGGGTATTGACCAAGCGGCCATGTCCAGCGCATTAGAGGCGGGCGGCAAAGTCACAGGCGTACTCGCGGACAGCCTCGAAAGGACGGTAATGAAACGTGAGAATCGGGATCGACTGCTGAAAGGACAGCTCGTATTGATCTCTCCCTACGATCCGAATGCGGGTTTCAAGGCAGGTCACGCAATGCAACGCAACAAAGTGATCTATGCTTTGGCGGACGTGGCCCTGGTGGTAAACGCGGATTTAAACAAGGGCGGAACCTGGGCCGGGGCGACAGAACAATTGGAAAAACTGCATTTAGTGCCGGTTTTTGTGCGTTCAAACGGTGGATTCTCCGAAAGTCTGGAAGCGCTTAAAAACAAAGGCGCTATGCCATGGCCGAATCCGACAGATACAGACGATCTCAATGCTGTTTTTCAGTCCGCCGCTTCCAGGTCAGCAACCCCTCCGACCCAAAGTAATTTACCTTTCGATGCTCAGCAGCAACCTGTGAAGCCAGGTTTACTGACAGGTGTATCACCCGATTTACAGGTAGCCGAAGATCCGGTTCCTAGCCCCGCCGAGGAACTGCACCAAACGATACAATCATTGATTATTCATATCCTCAAAAAACCTAAAAAATCTGTGGAAGTTGCTACGGAACTCAACGTCACGAAACGTCAGGCTGAAGAGTGGCTGAACCGGCTCGTTGCGGAAAATATTCTTGAGAAAGGTGGCAGACCGGTAAGGTATATTATTCGGCAAAACAGCCTGCCGGGGTAGTGTCCTGCCCCAGGATCAGCGTACACCTGGTTAAGCGAATTCCGCTTGTTTTTCATACTCCATCGGACTCACATATTCCAGCGTCGTATGTCGACGCCGTTGCCAGCGAAACCCTCCATAGTGCTGGACGGTTCACTTCAACCGTTACTTGAAAAAGCGGTACTTGAATTAACCCCTTATCAGTAAAATCTTGTGCAAACCGGCAAAGAATCTTGTTCGTCACTCCTGCTAATGCAGGAATCCAGTGAAAAAGATGTCCCGAATGGACACCTTAATGAGCCGGAACTTGGATTGCACCCATACGCGATCAATGTTGTCGGCGGGTTAATACGCGCAGTTTCGACCAGAATTCAGGTAATAGTCTCTACACAATCCATGCCTCTCATCAATTGTTTTGACCCAACTGATATAGTTGTTGTCGAACGAGAAGAGCGCAGTTCGGAATTCAGGAGGGTGAACGCAAATGCTCTGGGACAATGGCTTGAAGACTATTCTCTTTCAGAATTGTGGGAAAAGAATGTAATCGGTGGACATCCATAATGGCGGTAAGGCTGAATTTTATCGTTGAGGGACAGACTGAAGAAGCCTTCGTCAAGCAGATACTAAAACCGCATTTGGCGGAGTTGTCCGTTTGGGCCAACGCTCGTTGTGTTATGACGAGTCGTAAGGGGGTATCAAGTATCGAGGCGGTATTTCGAAGTATGCGCAAGTCAAAAATGACATTGATGCATGGATAAAAGAAGATCAAAACCCCGATGCTCGTTTTACAACCATGATTGCTCTTTATGGTTTGCCGACTGATTTCCCGGGCTATGAAGATGCCCAACGAAAAAATGAAGGTATCGGCAGGCCCAATAATAGCCGGAAAGATCGGATTGTCGTCGTTGCGACTAAAATGTATACATTTCAGTGGGTGGCTTGAGAGGTTGGAAGCCTTCACCCAGCATAACGCGCCAGCGTATCCTCCAGGTCCGCCTCCTCGAACTCCGGGGTAACCACGGCTTTGCCTATCTGCTCAAGCAACACCAGGTGCAGGCGACCATGCCGGGATTTTTTATCCACGGTCATCAGTTCCCTGAGTTGTTCGCGCCGGATTGTATCCGGCAGGCTGACGGGTAGTCCTGCTTTTTCCAGCAGCACGTCGACCCGCCGGGCCTCAGCCTGGGCAAATCCGGTGGTTTTCACAGAAAGATGGGCGGCCATGGACATGCCTGCGGCCACCGCTTCGCCGTGCAGCCAGGTCTGGTAATTCAAGGCCGTCTCAATGGCGTGACCGAAGGTGTGTCCCAGGTTAAGAATGGCGCGCAAACCCGATTCCCGTTCGTCCCGGGCTACGATCCCTGCCTTGTTGCGGCAGGAAACCTCTATCGCATGGGCGAGGCAGGCTGCATCCCGTTGCAACAGACCGTCCATATTGTCCTCCAGCCAGCTGAAGAAGCGAGCGTCATTGATAAGGCCGTATTTGATAATCTCGGCCACTCCGGCGCGAAATTCCCGCGCCGGCAAGGAGGCGAGCACGTCCGTATCACTGATCACCGCGGCAGGCTGATGGAATGCACCGATCATGTTCTTTCCCAGACTGTGATTCACCGCAGTTTTGCCGCCAACCGCGGAATCAACCTGTGCAAGCAACGTGGTGGGGACCTGGATGTAGCGCACGCCGCGCTGGTAACAGGCCGCGGCAAACCCGGTCACGTCTCCTATAACTCCCCCGCCCAGGGCAATCAGCGTACAGGTACGGTTGAACTGCTGTTCCAGTAGCCGGGTGATAATACTGTTCATGGTTTCCACGGTTTTTTGGCGCTCGCCGTCTTCGACGAGCAGGGTATGGGCGGGTATGTCCGGCAGACCTTTCAGCAATGTCTCCAGGTATAAAGGGGCCACAACAGTATTGCTGACGACCATAGTCTGCTCACTCAGTTCGGCACGGACAAGCTCAGCCGCCCGTTGCAACAGACTGGCGCCGATGTAAATAGGATAGGATCGGTCTCCCAGTTCCACGACGACCTGTTTCATGCCTGTTTCACCTTTCTGCTGATCTCTCGCACGACACGCGGCACGCTCCTGTTATTGGTCTCTACGACCACGTCTGCCAATTTTTGATAAATCGGTTCTCTCTGAGTCAATAGTTGACGGATCTTCGCCAGTTTATCACCGGATTGCAGCAACGGACGCCGGCGGTCCAGCCTGACCCTGCCGGCCAAGTGTTCGGCTGAGGCCCGAAGGTAAATAATCAAGCCATTGTCCTTGAGCAATTGCTGGTTTTCGGCAGCAAGCACTGCTCCGCCGCCGGTCGCCAGAACGACCCCGCGTTTTTCCACCAGTTCCCTCAACATACCGGTTTCGCGCCGGCGGAACCCCTGCTCCCCTTCAATGTCAAAGATCACATCTATGCTGACCCCGGTTCTTTTTTCAATTTCAGTGTCGGAATCCTGGAAATCCTTACCCAGTTCACGCGCCAATTGTTTGCCGATAGTGGATTTGCCGGCGCCCATCAAGCCGATAAGAATGATATTTTCAGTCATTTTCACTTTCATCAAGATCGAGGCGCACGCAGGTTAAAACAATATTATGTCCCGGAACTAAATCTATTACACTAGATAATATGCGGGCTATGTCCTTACTCAAAGCGCTGGCGGTAGTTTTCATCATCGGTGTCACTGCGTCCAGCTTTTACATCGTTTCCAACCTGCCGGATATCGATATATTACGCGATGTACGCATGCAGGTTCCCTTACGCGTCTACAGTTACGAGGGCTCACTGATTGGGGAATTCGGCGAAAAAAGACGCGCTCCGGTACTTATCGATGAGGTTCCCGAACAGTTGATCCAGGCCTTTATTGCCGCTGAAGATGACCGCTTCTTCGCCCATCCCGGAGTGGATTGGCAGGGTCTGCTGCGAGCCACCATTTCCCTGGTCATGACCGGAGAAAAAAAACAGGGCGGCAGCACCATCACCATGCAGGTTGCACGCAATTTTTTCCTGTCACGGGAAAAAACCTACATGAGAAAACTGAACGAAATTTTCCTGGCGATCAAGATTGAAAGAGAACTGAGCAAGAACGAAATACTTGAACTTTACCTGAATAAGATCTACCTGGGACAACGCGCTTACGGCGTGGGTGCCGC
>JAAXHV010000209.1 GCA_012270695.1 Gammaproteobacteria bacterium
GCATCCACCACCTGCTCCCTGGTCACGAG
This sequence comes from Gammaproteobacteria bacterium, assembly GCA_012270695.1. Taxonomy (GTDB): domain Bacteria; phylum Pseudomonadota; class Gammaproteobacteria; order Eutrophobiales; family Eutrophobiaceae; genus JAAXHV01. Next base: position 30 of record JAAXHV010000209.1, read on the forward strand.
GCCGTGGTGGAGCCAGTTGGCAATATGCTGGCTGGAAATACGCAACGTCGCCCGATCCTCCATGAGATTGACGTTATTGACATCCGGCACCTTGGAGCAGCCTATCCCCTGTTCAATCCAGCGCACTACGTAGCCCAGTATGCCCTGGGCGTTATTCTCCAGCTCCTTCCTGATCTCGAAATCGTTGAGCGTATGCCCGTCGAGCAGGGGGATGGCAAGAAGGTCATCCGGGTTGACCCGGCTCAGCCGGATCAGTTCGCGCTGGCGCGTGCCGACGTTGATCCGGTGATAATGCATGGCATGCAGTGTGGCAGCGGTGGGTGACGGCACCCAGGCGCTGGTGGCCCCGGCGCGGGGGTGGTTTACCTTGACATCCATCATAGCCGCCATATTGTCCGGTTCGGGCCACATGCCCTTGCCGATCTGCGCGTGCCTGGGCAAACCGGTTACCATGCCGGTATCCACATTCCAGTCCTCATACGCCAGCAACCATGACGCCGTCTTCAGTCTGGCCTTGGGCAGCATGGGGCCGGCCTCCATGCTGGTATGAATCTCATCGGCGGTACGATCGAGAAAACCCGTATTGATGAAGATCACCCGGTCCTGTGCGATACGGATACACTCCTTCAGGTTGACCGTAGTCCTGCGTTCCTCATCCATAATCCCGATCTTGATGGTCAAACGGTCCAGACCCAGGGCGTCTTCCACCCGCTCGAACAACTCAACGGTGGCAGCCACCTCTTCCGGGCCATGCAGTTTCGGTTTGACGATATAGATGGAACCGGTACGGCTGTTCCTGAACCGGCCATTGCCCAGCAAATCATGCTTGGCCGCCAGCGTCGTCACCATGGCATCGAGAAAACCTTCCGGTACCTGTTGGCCGGCGGCCGTCGTCACGGCATCGGTGTACATGTGCAGGCCGACGTTGCGCAGCAGCATCAGCGCCCGTCCCGGCAGTGTAAGGGTTCTACCTTTCGGCGCGGTGTACTTGCGGTCATCATGCAGGCTGCGCTCGATCACCTTGCCGTCTTTGTTCACCTTGCGGGTCAGGTCACCTTTCATCAGGCCGAGCCAGTTCCGGTAGACGGCCACTTTGTCCGCAGCATCCACCGCGGCTACCGAATCCTCGCAATCCATGATCGCGCTGACGGCCGCTTCCAGGTGGATGTCGTAAACGCTGGCCAGGTCATTGCGGCCGATGTAATAGCCCTCCCCCAGCCGCAGTTCGATATGCAAGGCATTATGGCGCAGCAGGATGCTGTCCGGGTTGTCCGGGTTACCGGTATAACCGGCAAAACGCTCACGCTTGCCCAGGCCATACTCGCTGCCGTCACCCATAACACCCACTAACTGGCCGGATTTCACTTTGTACTTCACTACATAATCGTGGCTGCCTACGGCCATGGGCGTGGCGCGGTCGAGGAAGCGGCGGGCATAGTCTATGACCTTGCGGCCGCGCACCGGGTTGTATCTCCGGGTGCGTTTACACCCTTCGGTCTCGGGGATCACGTCGGTGCTGTACAGGGCATCATACAGGCTGCCCCAGCGGGCGTTGGCCGCGTTCAGGGCATAACGGGAATTGTCCACGGGCACTACCAGTTGCGGCCCGGCAATCCGGGTAATCTCGGCGTCGGCGTTGCTGACGGTGACCTTGAACGGCTCCCCTTCCGGCATGAGATAACCGATCTTCTTCAGGAAGCCTTTATAATTCTCAAGCTGAAACTCCGGGTGCGTCCGGTGCCACTCATCCATCTTCTGTTGGAGTTCGTCACGTTTTTTCAACAACGCGCGGTTTCTGGGTTCAAGATCGGTAACGATGCGGGACAAATGCGCCCAGAACCGATCCGGGTTGACCGCGCTACCCGGTATGATCTCATCACAGACCAGGTCGTACAGATCTTTGGCGATGGATAACCCGTGTAATTCGACTCGTTCGTTCATTAGTGCAAATCCTGTCTACACCTCTCGTAATTCTGTGTTCACCTTCATTAATAACGGATAATATATCAGTTAATCCGGTTGAACAGTCTGTTTCACAAGATTCGTGATAAAAAAACTCCTGCATGAGCCGCTGGTGCATTTTATCCTGGCTGGTGGTCTCATTTTCCTGCTGTATTTCCTGATCGAAGCGGACGGCACAGCCGACAATCAAATCGTCGTAGACAAAGCTGCCATAGAGCGGCTCGTGGCCACCTGGCAAAGACAGACGGGCCGTGCACCGACGCCGGTGGAACTGGAGGGACTGCACGCAGACTATCTCTTTGAAGAGTTGTTCTACCGTGAAGCCAGGTCACTGGGACTGGAACAGGATGACCCGATTATCCGCCGTCGCCTGGTGCAGAAAATGGACCTCCTGACCGAGAGCGCAGCGCAACAGGTGCAACCCGGGGAAACCGAACTCATGGCCTGGTATGACGCGCATCCCGAGCTGTATCGTACTGAACCCAGGCTCGGGTTTAAACATATCTATTTCAGCCACGACCGGCGCGACAACAGTGCGGAAAAAGACGCATCAGCGCTGCTGTCGCGGCTTGCAGGACTCGATGAAAATGCCGGACAACCGGGACTCGGCGACGTTTTCATGTTGTCCCATGAATTCATCGACGTCGGCCGCTCGCAACTGGGCAGGTTGTTCGGCGAAGACTTTGCAGCAACGCTGTTCACCCTGACATCGGGAAGCTGGCAAGGGCCGGTCCGATCCGGTTACGGTTACCACCTGGTCTACCCGTTTGACATCCGGGCTGCCGAACCGATGCCGTTTGCCGAAAGCAAACCCCGGGTACTGCAGGACTGGCAAAGAGACAGGTACAAACAGGCAAGGCAAGACCTGCTGGAAGAACTGAAAAGCAGGTATGAGATAGCCTATACCCCCGAGGCGGAAGCTGCGTTAAACAAGTAATAACTCAAACGAACCCCACCGTCATACCAGCGAATGCCGCTATTCGGTCTGATTCCACATTGCCCTAAATGTGCCGTAAATGTGTGCCGTAATGTTTGGGATTTTCATTACCATCTGCTAGAATTTGTCAGCTTTCTATAAAAATACAGGAATACGCTGATGCAAACCCAACTTGCAACACATATCGAGAGCAAAATTAAACGGGCGGTGGAAAAAGTATGCGAGTCACGAGGGCTGGAGATGAACCGATTTATCGAAGAAGCGCTTATCGACAAGCTGGAAGAACTGGAAGATATTGAGGACCTGGAAAAACTCCGTTGCGAACCAGGCAGACCACTTGAAGACGTTTTAAGGGATCTAAAACTCGGTGGCAAACTATAATATCGAGATATCAGCAAGCGCTGAAAAACAGATTCGGAAGTTAACGAGGCAGGATCAAATCCGCGTTTTGCGCACCATTCAAAACCTGGCAAAGACGCCCTATCCAAGAGGTTGCCGTAAATTACGCGGCCATAAAAATGTGTATCGTATCAGGGAAGGAAGTTACCGCATAATCTATAGCATAGAATCAAACCGGCTATTAATTATCATAGTTAAAGTTGGGCATCGAAAAAACGTATACAGGCAATAAAACGTAACAGCTCACATCCTCTCGACCACCTCGATACCCAGGAGTGACAGGCCCAGTTGCAGGCGTTGGGCCACGGCCAGGCTCAGTATCAGCCTGGCGCGCCTGACCTCCTCGGTCGCCGTCAGGATGGGGCAATCCTTCCAGAAGCGGCTGTAACAAGCCGCCAGTTCATACAGGTAGTGACAGATGCCATGGGAAGTCAACTCCTCCCCATAGCCGGAAAATAGCTCGGGAAAGGAAACGATCTGCAGCAGAAGTTCCCGCTCCAGTTCATGGGAAAGGGTAACGGCGCCGGGGTTTTGCGCCAGCGCGCCCCGGTCCAGGCCGGATTTACCGAACAGGCTGGCGATACGGACGTAACAGTACAGGATGTAGATGCCGGTATTGCCCTGGCTGGCAAGCATCTGCTCCCAGTTGAAGGTGTAGTCGGACTCCGGGCGCTGCTTCAGGTCTGCATATTTGAGCGCGGCGATAGTCAGCTTGCGGGCAATCCCATCCAGTTCCTCCCTGCCTATATCCGGGTTCCTTTCCAGGGTTAACCGCTCGCAGCGCCGGCGTCCCTCCGCCAGCAGTTCCTTCATCTTGACGGTGCCACCGCGGCGGGTCTTGAACCTGACCTTTTTGCTGCGCCCACCCTCCTTGATCTCCTGCAGTATCACACCGTAGCCGAGATGTCTTAACTGCACGCCCCCGGGCAACCAGCC